>NZ_WJZM01000033.1:0-71090 GCF_021609545.1 Pseudomonas sp. PA-1-6B | reverse complement strand
GCAAGCCAGCTCCCACATTGGATCGCGGGGCATCAGTTATATCTGTGTCGGCTGCCAGGCCGTCACGGGAGCAAGCTCCCTCGCCACAGATTTAGCGTCGTGCCGAAGTTGTGTAGATACCTATGGCTATCGCAGGCAGGCCAGCTCCCACACTGGTTACGCATCGCGCACATAATCAGCGCCTGCCACGGATCCCCTGTGGGAGCGGGCTTGCCCGCGAAAGCGGTGTGTCAGTCACTGAATGTTCAACTGGACCACCGCTATCGCAGGCAAGCCAGCCCCCACACTGGTTACGCATCGCCCACACAATCAGCACCTGCCACAGATCCCCTGTGGGAGCGGGCTTGCTCGCGAAGGCGGTGTGTCAGCCACTGCTGCTGTGGCTGAAAGACCGCATTCGCGAGCAAGCCCGCTCCCACAGTTTTAACCGCGCCAGGCTCAGGAATCAGGCCAGTTCAGCACGCAGCTGTCGGGCCGCGGTGACCATATGAATGAGCGCCGCTTCAGTCTCCGGCCAGCCCCGCGTCTTCAAGCCGCAATCGGGGTTCACCCATAAGCGCTCTGCCGGAATCCGCTTGGCGGCCTTGCGCAGCAAGTTGGCCATTTCCGAGGCATCCGGCACCCGTGGCGAGTGGATGTCGTAGACCCCCGGGCCGATCTCATTCGGGTAGGCGAAGGCTTCGAACGCGTCGAGCAGCTCCATGTCCGAGCGTGAGGTTTCGATGGTGATCACGTCGGCATCCATGGCGGCGATGGACTCGATCACATCGTTGAACTCGCTGTAGCACATGTGGGTGTGGATCTGGGTTTCATCGCCCACGCCACTCGCGCACAAACGAAACACTTCAGTCGCCCAATCCAGGTAGTGCTGCCACTGCGCCTGGCGCAACGGCAAGCCCTCACGAAAAGCCGCTTCGTCGATCTGCACGATCTTGATGCCGGCCGCTTCCAGGTCCACCACTTCGTCACGAATCGCCAGGGCCAGTTGCCGGGCCTGCACTTCGCGGCTCAGGTCTTCCCGTGGGAACGACCACATCAACATGGTCACCGGGCCTGTGAGCATGCCCTTCATCACCTTGTCGGTGAGGCCTTGGGCATAGCGAATCCACTCCACGGTCATGGCGTTCGGGCGGCTCAGGTCACCGACAATCACTGCGGGTTTCACACAGCGCGAACCATAGCTCTGCACCCAGCCGAACCGGGTGAACGCGTAGCCATCCAGTTGTTCGGCGAAGTACTCGACCATGTCGTTACGCTCGGCTTCACCGTGCACCAACACGTCCAGGCCAAGGTTTTCCTGCACCTCGACAGCGTGCTTGATCTCACTGTGCATGGCTTCGACGTATTCGGCGTGGCTCAACTTGCCGGCCTTGTAGGACTGGCGCGCCAGGCGGATCGAAGCGGTCTGTGGAAACGAGCCGATGGTGGTGGTCGGGAACAATGGCAGATCAAGCCCGGCTCGCTGTTTCACGATGCGCTGGGCAAACGGCGACTGACGCTGGCTCTCCCGTGCAGTGATGGCCGCTACACGAGCTTGAACGGCAGGCTTGTGAATACGTGGCGATGCAGCGCGAGCTGCCTGTACTGCGCGGCTCTCAGCCAGGGCGGTGAGTACGCCAGGGGCTTGGGGCTGATCGACGGCCTTGGCCAGTAGCGCCACTTCCGCGCACTTCTGCACGGCGAAGGCCAGCCAGCTTTTCAGTTCGGCATCCAAATGGTCTTCCCGTTCCAGGTCCACCGGGCTGTGCAGCAGCGAGCAGGACGGCGCGACCCACAGGCGATCGCCCAACTTCTCATGGGCATGCTGCAAGGTGGCCAGGGCTTTTTCCAGGTCGCAACGCCACACGTTTCGGCCGTTGACCACGCCCAGGGACAGCACCTTGTACGCTGGCAGGCGGTCGAGGATGGTCGGGTACTGGTCCGGCGCACGCACCAGGTCGATATGCAGGCCATCCACCGGCAGGTTGGCAGCCAGGCCAAGGTTTTCTTCCAGGCCGCCGAAGTAAGTGGCCACCAATTTTTTCAGCGGGTCGCGCTGGATCAGGTTATAGGCGCGCTCAAAAGCGTTCTTCCAATCCTGAGGCAGATCGAGCGCAAGGATTGGCTCGTCGATCTGCACCCACTCCACGCCCAATTCGGCCAGGCGCTGGAATATCTGGCCATACAGCGGCAGCAGTCGCTCGAGCAGGTCGAGCTTGTCGAAGTCAGCGCCCTTGGCCTTGCCCAGCCACAAATAGGTCAGCGGGCCGATCACCACGGGCTTGACGCTGTGCCCCAGGTCGAGGGCTTCCTGAACCTCTTCGAAGAGTTGGTCCCACGCCAGGTGGAATTGCTGATCGACGCTGAACTCCGGCACCAGGTAGTGATAGTTGGTGTCGAACCACTTGGTCATCTCCTGGGCATGGGCACCGCCGCAGCAGCTGTCACTGACGCCACGCGCCATGGCGAACAAGGTATGCAACGTGGCCTGGCCATCGGCCGGCCGGAACCGCTCAGGGACCACGCCGAACATCAGCGAGTGGGTCAGCACTTGGTCGTACCAGGCGAAATCACCGACCGGCAACAGTTCGATGCCGGCTTGCTGTTGCAGGGCCCAGTGGGTGCTGCGCAAATCACGGCCAACGGCGCGCAGGCCGGCTTCGTCGAGCTCACCCTTCCAGAACGCTTCCTGCGCTTTTTTCAGTTCACGATCGCGTCCAATGCGTGGAAACCCGAGGGAATGAGCGACTGCCATGACTTACAACTCCGATGGTGTGATTGATGGCGGTCATTGTCGGCAGAGGGGTGTCTTGAGACAAACTCATTCTGTTCTAGATCATCACAAGATTTACTCATGTTCAGGTAAGCAGGATATTCGCGGCGCTATTGTTGATGTGTGGGGTGCCAGAACAGCCGTCATCGCGGCCTCGCTGAGGCTCGAGCGCTCCCACAGGAGGCGGCATGATTCTTATGAACGGTCATACTTACGCCCTATGCTTAACGTGGCGCGCAAAATCCGTCGGCTAACCTTTCGATCTGTTCCAAGTGCGGGCACAATGCGTGTCCTTTTTTGGCAGGCACCGCCGCAGGCTCTCAAAAATGATCAAAACGCCGTACTACCTCATCGATAAACAGAAGCTTCTGGTCAACATGCAGAAGATTGCCTACGTGCGCGAACAGTCCGGCGCCAAGGCTCTGCTGGCGCTCAAGTGCTTTGCCACCTGGTCGGTATTCGACTTGATGCAGCAATACATGGACGGCACCACCTCGTCGTCGCTGTATGAGCTCAAGCTCGGTCGCCAGAAGTTCGAAGGTGAAGCGCACGCCTACAGCGTGGCCTGGGCCGACGATGAAATCGAAGAGATGCTGGAGAACTGCGACAAGATCATCTTCAACTCCATCAGCCAGTTGCAGCGTTTTGCCGAACGCAGCGAAGGCAAGACCCGCGGCCTGCGTGTGAACCCGCAGGTGAGCAGCTCTGACTACCTGCTGGCCGACCCGGCGCGCCCGTTCAGCCGCCTGGGCGAGTGGGACCCGGTGAAGATCGATGGCGTGATCGATCAGATCTCCGGCTTCATGTTCCACAACAACTGCGAGAACGGCGACTTCAGCCTGTTCGACAAGATGCTCGGCACCATCGAGGAACGCTTCGGTGCGCTGCTGCACAAGGTCAAGTGGGTCAGCCTCGGCGGCGGCATCCATTTCACCGGCGAAGGCTATGCACTGGATGCATTCTGCGCACGGCTCAAAGCGTTCTCCGAGAGGTACGGCGTGCAGGTCTACCTGGAACCCGGCGAAGCGGCGATCACCAACAGCGCCTCCCTGGAAGTCACCGTGCTCGACACTCTCTACAACGGCAAGAACCTCGCCGTGGTCGACAGCTCCATCGAAGCCCACCTGCTGGACCTGCTGATCTACCGCCTCAACGCCAAACTGGCGCCGAGCGAGGGTGAACACACCTACATGGTGTGCGGCAAATCCTGCCTGGCCGGGGACATCTTCGGCGAGTATCAATTTGATCGTCCGCTGGCCATCGGCGATCGGCTGTCGTTCATCGACACCGCAGGCTACACCATGGTCAAGAAAAACTGGTTCAACGGCCTGAAAATGCCGTCCATCGTAGTGAAACAACTCGACGGTACAGTCGAGGTGGTTCGTGAATTTGGTTACGACGACTACCTGTCCAGCCTGTCCTGAGCTGGCGGATAAAGGAGAGATAAAGCAATTGAAAAAGAACGTTCTTATCATTGGTGCAGGAGGTGTCGCCAAGGTGGTGGCCCACAAGTGCGCGCAGCACAACGACGAACTCGGTCGTATTGCTATCGCGTCGCGCAACATCTCCAAATGCCAGGCCATCATCGACAGCGTCAAGGCCAAGGGTAGCCTCAAGGTTCCCGCCGATATCCAAGCCTTCGCGCTGAACGCCCTGGACGTGGAAGCGACCAAGGCCCTGATCCGCGAGACCGATTCGCAGATCGTCATCAACGTCGGCTCCGCCTTCCTCAACATGTCGGTACTGCGTGCCTGCATCGACACGGGCGTGGCTTACCTCGACACCGCCATCCACGAAGAGCCGGGCAAGGTCTGCGAGACCCCGCCGTGGTACGGCAACTACGAGTGGAACCACCTGCAAGAGTGCAAACAGAAGAACATCACCGCCATCCTTGGCGTGGGCTTCGACCCAGGTGTCGTCAACGCGTATGCCGCGCTGGCGCAGCAACAGCATTTCGACCGCATTGATTCGATCGACATTCTCGACGTCAATGCCGGCTCCCATGGCAAATACTTCGCCACCAATTTCGATCCGGAAATCAACTTCCGCGAATTCACCGGGCAGGTGTGGAGCTGGCAGAACAGCCAGTGGACCAGCAACACCATGTTCGAAGTCAAACGCACCGACGACCTGCCGGTAGTCGGTTCGCAGAACCTCTACCTCACCGGCCACGATGAAGTGCACTCGCTGTCGAAAAACCTCGACGTGCCCAACGTGCGTTTCTGGATGAGCTTTGGCGAACACTACATCAACGTGTTCACCGTGCTGAAAAACCTCGGCCTGCTCTCCGAACAGCCGGTCAAGACCGCCGAAGGCCTGGAAGTGGTGCCGCTGAAAGTGGTCAAGGCCGTGCTGCCCGACCCGTCTTCGCTCGCCCCGGGCTACACCGGCAAGACCTGCATCGGTGATCTGGTCAAAGGCACCAAGGATGGCCAACCGCGTGAGATGTTCATCTACAACGTGGCTGATCATGAAGAGGCCTATGCCGAGACCGACAGCCAGGGCATCTCCTACACCGCAGGCGTACCACCGGTAGCCGCTGCGCTGCTGGTGGCGCGTGGCGAGTGGGATGTGAAGCACATGGCCAACGTCGAGGAACTGCCGGCTGAGCCGTTCCTGAAAGCGCTGGATGTGATGGGCTTGCCGACTCGGATCAAAGACGAGAACGGTGATCGGGCCTGGGATGCGACGGCCTGATAGGCCATAGCTGACCGAGCAAAAGAATGCGCCCCAAGGGGCGCATTTTTTGTTTGGGCTCACCTACAGCTCGAAGAACAATGAGGATCAAAATGTGGGAGCGGGCTTGCCCGCGATGGCGGCGTGTCAGTCAATTAATCTGTCACTGGACCACCGCTTTCGCAGGCAAGCCAGCTCCCACACTGGTTGTGGGTTGCCCACAGAATCGGCACCAGGCATAGATCCCTGTGGGAGCGGGCTTGCCCGCGATGGCGGCGTGTCAGTCAATGAGTCTGTCACTGAACCACCGCTTTCGCAGGCAAGCCAGCTCCCACACTGGTTATGGGTTGCCCACAGAATCGGCACCAGGCATAGATCCCTGTGGGAGCGGGCTTGCCCGCGATGGCGACCTGTCAGTCAATGATTCTCCAACTGAGCCACCGCTATCGCAGGCAAGCCAGCTCCCACACTGGTTATGGGTTGCCCACAGAATCGGCACCAGGCATAGATCCCTGTGGGAGCGGGCTTGCCCGCGAAGGCGGCGTGTCAGTCACTGAATATTCAACTGAGCCACCGCTTTCGCAGGCAAGCCAGCTCCCACACTGGTTGTGGGTTGCCCACAGAATCGGCACCAGGCATAGATCCCTGTGGGAGCGGGCTTGCCCGCGAAGGCGACCTGTCAGTCAATGATTCTTCAACTGAACCACCGCCATCGCGGGCAAGCCAGCTTCCACAAAAATAAAGATCTCACGGTCTCAAAACACCGACCACCCAATCCGCTCACTCAACAATTCCAACGCCTTCATCCCCGCCAGCGAATTACCCGCTGCGTTCAGCTCCGGCGACCACACGCATACCGTGAACTGCCCCGGCACCACCGCGACGATCCCGCCGCCGACCCCACTCTTGCCCGGCAGGCCCACGCGGTAGGCAAAATTGCCCGCCTCGTCATAAAGCCCGCTGGTGGCCATGATCGAGTTCACTTGCTTGGTCTGGCGCGCCGTCAGCACCTGCTCGCCACTGTGGGCACTCACGCCTTCATTGGCCAGGAAGCTGAACGCTCGGGCCAGGTCCAGGCAGCTCATCTGCAACGCGCAATAGTTGAAGTAGCTGTGCAGCACCGCGTCCACATCGTTATGAAAGTTGCCGAACGACTTCATCAGGTAGGCCATGGCCGCATTGCGCGCACCATGCTGGGCTTCAGATTCGGCCACGACGCTGTTGACCAGGATCTGCGGGTTGCCCGACAGGCGCCGTACAAAGTCGCGCATCGACAGAATCGGCACGGCGAAGCGCGACTGGTTGATGTCGCAGATCACCAGCGCGCCAGCGTTGATAAAGGGGTTGCGCGGGCGGCCACGTTCGAATTCCAGCTGCACCATGGAGTTGAACGGCTGCCCCGAGGGCTCATGGCCCAAGCGCTCCCAGATGGTTTCGCCGCCATGGTCGATGGCCTGCACCAGGCTGAATACCTTGGAAATGCTCTGCACCGAAAACAGCGTGTCGGCATCACCGGCGCAGTAGGCCGCGCCATCGTTGCCGTATACCGCGATGCCGAGTTGGTTGGCGGGCACGTCGGCCAGCGCGGGAATGTAATCGGCGACTTTGCCGAGGCCGATCAAAGGGCGCACTTCGTCGAGGATCGACTCCAGCAGCGCCTGCATAGCTTGTCCTGTCATCTTTGTTCGAATCAGTGGTAAACGAGGCGCGGAGGATACTTCAGTGGGCGCGCAACACCCACACAATCTCTACCACCCGTTCGGCAATCACCACGTAGATCAGGATCAACAACAGTTGCAACGCCAAGTGATAACGCAATTTGGCCAGGCGGCGAATGCCGTCGCTGACGTTCAACAGCATCAGCACCGTGGACAGCACAATCAAGCCCCAGCCCGCGACGCTGGAGGCGAAGATACCGATCAGCAAGTCGCGCGGCCCCACTAGCGCGTTGGTCCCCGCCGCAAACAACAGCGCGCAGACCAACAGGTTTTTAACATTGTCGAAAATCTGCGTGCTCAGGTCGTTTTCCAGCAACGCCAGGTACCGCGTCCATAAAGTGCGCATGCTTGAGTACCGAGTGGGAAGGCTCGTCAATCAAGGTAGTTCAATTGTGGACGCTGTCGAGCTTTGGCCAGGCTCAGAAATACGCCACATCCGACACTTCTGCATCCAGCACATCCTGCGCCAACGCCCAGGCGCGGTCCTTGGACTCCACCACCAGCAGCGGGTAGCCCCAGGCCTTGCCGAACGTCACGGCAAAGGGCTTGAGGGCCAGGCGCTTGGCAGTGCTGGGCTCCACTTGGATCATGCCTTTGACGTAGGCGCGCAAGGCAGCCTTGTTTTTCTTCATCCAGATAGACGCGCGCTTGCGCTCTTCCTGAGCATGTTCGTGATTGTTCTCATCCACGGCTTTTTCGTGCAGCAGCAAGAAGGGCTGCTCACGGGCCAGCAGGCGTTCGAAAATCAGGAAGGCATCTTCCGGCCCGCCGTCGTCAGGCGCGTCGAAAAAGATTTTCACCACCGGGAAAGTTGAACTGTCGAGTCGCATGGCAAAGCTCCTTTGATGAGATTGGTTCTCATCATAGGGCGCGTGACGCTGGACAGCATTGCATAGAATAGCCAGAATATTTCGCAATCCAGCCAAGGCAGTTATCAGCATGGTTCATCACCGCCTCGACCAGTACGACCCCTGCCGGGTCCGCGACGCCGCCGCGATCCCTCGCTCGATTGTTGCAGTGGGCGCCTCGAGTACGTCCGAACGCTGGGAACATACCCCTCACCACCATCAACACGGGCAATTGATCTACACCTTGCGCGGCGTGGTGCATTGCGTGATCGAGGCGGGTATCTGGATCGTGCCGCCGCAATGCGCATTGTGGATTCCCGGCGGTGTGACCCACGCGGCCCGTGGCGCTGGCGAAGCAGATGTCTATTGCCTGTTGATCAACCCGGACGCCGCCAGCGCCCTGCCCCGGCAATGTTGCACGCTGTCGGTGTCGCCATTGCTGCACGAATTGATCGGCAAGGCGGTCAGCTTCCCGCAGCTCTACGACGAAGACGGCGCCCAGGGCCGGCTGGTGGCGACGTTACTCGACGAGTTGGCCCTGGCCCCCATCGAAGCCCTGCATTTGCCGATGCCCCAAGACCCCCGCTTGCATCGGCTGGCCAACAGCTTATTGGCCAACCCCGGCGATAAATCTACCTTGGGCGAATGGGCCGTGCGCATCGGCATGAGCGAACGCAGCATGACCCGCCTGCTGCTGGAAGAGATCGGCCTGAGCTTCGGTCGCTGGCGCCGGCAGTTGCATGTAATCCTTTCACTACAGCGCCTGGCCAACGGCGAGAGTGTGCAGAGCGTGGCGCTGGACCTGGGTTATGAAAATGCCAGCGGGTTTATCACCATGTTCCGCAAGGCCATGGGCCAACCGCCAGCCCGTTACCTGGCGGACCGTGCCAGTACCGTCGGGCCGCACAGCAACGCGTCAACTATCGCCTTGACGTGAGGTTTTGATGATCGTTCCCACGCTCTGAACTGACCCGACTCAGTTCTTGTAGTCGGTATCGGTACGCTCAAGCTGGCGCACCAGCGCATTCCAATGCCGCGCCACGCCCGGGCCTTCGCCATTGCTGAACACCTTGGCCTGCTGCTCGACCTTGGCCACCACCTCAGCCGGTGGGAAGGTCAACTCGGCATTCCCCGCTGCCTGTGCCGCAATCTGGATGTTGCAGGCCCGCTCCAGGCATTGTAGTTGCTGGAAGGCATGCTCGACGCTGACGCCGCCCGTCAACAAGCCGTGGTTACGCAGGATCATCACACTCTTGTCGCCCAAATCCGCCACCAGCCGTTCACGCTCGTCCAGGTCCAGCGCCACGCCTTCGTAACCGTGGTAAGCCACACGCCCCGAGAATGCGATAGCGTGCTGGGAGATCGGCAACAACCCCTGCTTCTGCGCCGACACCGCAATACCGTCGCGGGTGTGGGTGTGCAGCACCGCTTGCAAATCATGGCGTGCGCCGTGGATGGCGCTGTGGATCACATAGCCGGCGTAGTTGATCCCCAGGCCCGTAGGGTCATCGACGAGGGTGCCGTCCAGATCGACCTTGACCAGGTTGGAGGCGCTGATTTCGTCGAACAACAGCCCGAAAGCATTGATCAGGAAATGCGCCTCAGGCCCTGGCACCCGCGCGGAGAAATGCGTGTAGATATGATCGGTCCACTTGTACAACGCCGCCAGTCGGTAGGCCGCGGCCAACTTGACCCGCACCTCCCACTCTTGCGGTGTGACCCGCTGGCGCACATTGCTCAAGACACTGGAAATCGGCGTGACGCTACTCATGGCAAATCTTCCTGGATGACCTAAGGGACTTCCAGGCAAGACTAGGGGATGGTCATAAATAATAAAAAGCACATTTTAATCTAAGCTAATTATTATATTTTTTTATAAAAAGTAGCAGTGGCAGCTTTCAGGCCGCCACAGGATCTCGCTCCGTCTCCACCGATCAACTCAGCAGGTTCAACGCCCGTTGTTGAGTTTCTCGTTGATTGCATCCGTTTGCCGTTCAATGTCCTTGATCGAGGTCGGCGTCACGACTTTGTCGATGGTTTCAGTCTTGGGGTTCGCAGGTTCAAGCGTCTGCCCTTTTGTGGTCTCGGCATTACCTTTTTGCGCGTCTTCAGAGCTGACGGGGTCGGGGGTTTTATCGGCGGTTTTACGATCAGTCACAGTGCAATCCTCCTGGCATTGGCAGGCCCCTGAGATGGCGGCCCTATGTAGCAGAACCCTGCGAATCCGGATTGGTTCAAGTCAATTGCCTCGCCTCACCACTGGGCAAAAAAGCGCAAAAAAATTTAAACCTTTTACCCGCCTCTCGATTCAACAGTCAGGTAACGGCATCCCGCCATTTCCAAGGAGAGACACCATGAAAACTCGACTGATGAAACCGATGGGCCTTACCTTCATGCTGATTGCAGGCTCGATTTCCACCGCGATGGCGGCGACCTCCAACGACTTTGTCGACAACGCCGCCGAGGGCGGTATCACCGAGGTGGAAGCGGGCAAGCTGGCCCTGGAAAAAAGCAGCTCGGCGGACGTAAAGACCTTCGCCCAGCATATGGTCACAGACCATACCAAGGCCAATCAGGAACTGATGGCCCTGGCGAAAAAACTCGATATCGAAGTACCCGATGACGCTGCGCTCACCGACCAGGCGAAGAAAGCCATCCTGGAAATGCGCGATGAATCCTTTGACAAGGCCTATTCCAACAACCAGGTAGCGGCCCATGAAAAAACCGTCGAACTGTTCAAGAAAGAAGCGGCCTCCTCAGACAATCCCGAGCTGAAAGCCTTCGCCACCAAGACCCTGCCCACCCTTGAAGCCCACCTGAAAATGGCCAAGGAACTGCAAACCAAATACGCCCATTAATCCATCCATGACCCAAGGAGATACTCGACCATGAGCTCGCAACTCAACGGCAAGCACATCCTCGTCATCACCTCCAACACCGGCATCGAGCGCGACGAGTTGCTCAAGCCTCTGGAGACGCTGCGTGGCTACGGCGCGACCGTAACGCACGCCTCCAGCAAAGGCGGCACTACCCAGACATTTGTCGGCGACACGGAAAAAGACCAGACCGTGGAATCCGACGTGCAACTGTCGGATGTTGTCAGCGCCGACTTCGATGCGCTGGTCATCCCGGGCGGTACAGTGAATGCCGATACACTGCGCCAGGATGCCGCCGCGCTGCGCTTGATCAATGAGTTCGTGCAGGCCGGCAAGACCATCGCGGCGATCTGCCACGGGCCATGGACCCTGATCGACGCTGGCGTGGTCAAGGGCAAAACCCTGACCGCCTATAAAAGCGTGCGCATCGACCTTGAAAACGCCGGCGCTGCCGGCGTGGTGGATGCCGAGGTTAAAGAGTGCCAGGCCAATGGCTGGACTTTGATCACCTCGCGTACGCCGGACGATCTACCGGCGTTCAATGAGGCGATTGCCAAGGCCGTCGGCGGCTGATCGGTTGACCGCAATGAAAACAGGCGCCCCATGGGCGTAATGCCAGTCAGTTAAGAGCTCGAGCAGACAACCAGTGACTTGTGGCGAGGGAGCTTGCTCCCGCTGGACTGCGTAGCAGTCCCATTTTTGGGGCCGCTTCGCGCCCCAGCGGGAGCAAGCTCCCTCGCCACAGTTACCGATTCTGTCTTAACTGACTGGCATTACCCCATGGGCGCCTGTTTTTTATCACTCACCGCTTCAGCTTTTACGCTGCTGCGCCATTTCACGCTTGGGTCCGAACATCGCCCACGCAATCAACCCCAGCAGCGGCACGAACACCAGCACCACGACCCACAACCCCTTGGTCTCCCATCCGCCAGTGCTGCGCAAAACGATATTGATCGCCCAGAGTTCCAAGAGCAGCAGAACCACCGCCAATACGATCCAGATATACTCAATTTGCATGATTCACCTCCTGAAGTCTAAGCGTTAGGTCAAGCAGATGCCCCAAGGGTTCCATTAGAATTTTCCAGGCCACACTTTATGGCCGCCCCTTGCGCTGGAGCGTCAGCAACCGGTTGTGCGTTGTGCAACCTCAACGCGGCCCGACCATGCAAGCTGCACGACCTCCAAGCACACCGAATAACACAACCAACTGATTTATAAGTTAATTTTTAACAATAAAAGTTGGTACACCTGATGCAACCTTCCTCACCACGAGGCGTGCACTTCGACACGCCCGCATACCCCCCGTGAGGTTACCTATGAATGCCATCGACCTGCTCAAAGCCGACCATGAACGCGTCAAGACCCTGCTGACGCAGTTGAGCGAATCCACTGAACGCGGGGTAAAAAAGCGTACCGAGTTGTTGGCCAAACTCGAAATGGAGATCACCCTGCATACCCAACTCGAAGAAGAGATCCTCTACCCCGCGTTCAGAAAAGCCGGGGGCAAGGAACAGGACATCATGTACCACGAAGCCAAGGAAGAGCACCGCACCGTCGACTCGCTGGTACTGCCGGACTTGAAGAAAACCGACCCATCGTCCACCGAGTTTTCCGGTCGCGCCAAAGTGGTCAAGGAGTTGCTTGAGCACCATATCGAAGAAGAAGAAACCGAGATGTTCCCTCAGGCCAAGAAACTGCTGGGTAAAGCGCTGCTCGAAGAGCTGGGAGCCGAGATGGAAGCGATGAAGGCCGCGCACAAAAAAGCCATGGCGAAAAAACCGCTGGCGGCGTAACGGCTACCTCCTCGCAGCAAGGTTCGCGCGCGCGCGACAGTGACCCACAGGCCCTGTCGCGCTATCGATTTGCACCGATGATTTCTCCTCGCTCACTCAGCGATCCGGCCGACCGAGCCGGCCTGGCGCCCCATGCTAGCGTGCCATTGCCCTTGGCAGTGGCCGGGGGCTTTCAGGAGATTCATCACAATGGACACCCATTCCCCCACCTATACCCACCTGTTCAAAGAGGACTGGCACCTGCTGTGTTCGGCCTCTTCCATGGCGGCAATCGACTCCCCGATCGCCTACCTGAAGGCGTTATACCTGTTTGCCCAAGCGCTGGAAAAAAGCGGTAAAGGCAAACAGCCCAAGATCACCCTCGACCGGCGACGACCCGAACTCAAGACACTGCCCCTGGACGAACGCAGCCTCAGCGCTGTGATTCCTCAACTATCGATGATCAACGAAACCCTGTCCCGCCAGATCGACGCTCATCTCAAACAAACCCGCCGTGAATACCGCGGCCGCTCCCTTGATGAGGTGCTCGGCAGGCAACGCTTCCCCTTCGTGCTGCCGTTCGAACGCGCGCATCGCCAGTGCTGGCTCGGTTTGTCCGGCGGCAAGCCACAATTGGGCGAACTCAGTTACCGCATCAGCCTCAAGCTGCCCACCAGCCAGCGCGCGCAAAACACTTACGGCGTGGTCCGGCACGAGGCCTATGAAGCGCAACGTTTGCTGTCCGGGCTGAGCCCTGCCCAGCAGGTGTTATTGACCGAGCCTTTGTTAATAAGAACGGGAGACGTACAGGCAGAAGATTTTTTTACCCAGCACTATGGTACCCAGGAGCAGCCCCTTGAGGAGTTGTCCCACTGGTTGCAGAAAACCGGACTCACCGCCGATCAGACCGAAGCGCTACTGGCCTGCGGCAAGTATGTGCCGGTGCTGTCGAGCAATGTTCTGGCAAGCGCCCTGCCAACGCCGCCGGCCAAGCTGCGCCTGCACGACGGTGCCGCGTACGTGAACGGGCCGATCACCGAGGCTGGCGCGACCCAGTCGCCCCTGTCGATCACTACACAGGACAAGGGTGGTGCGCGCCTGCTCAATACCTCATGGGAACGTTATCAGCGCCTGCACCGAATGATCCGCCTGCAACGCTGGACGCAATTGCCCTTCGACGCACTCGACGCCCTGTCAACGAGCGTCGTGCGGCGTGAACACGAGGGCGACCCGGCGCGGCCCGCCAACGACAACACCCTGCGCGCACTGGGCGTCTATCGCTATCTGGAGCGCCGCTACAGCCTGTCATTGCAAGCCTTTGCCGCCGTGCTGGATGAGATACCGGTGTGGGCACCTGGCACTCGTCTGTCGCTGTACGACCAGCTGTTCAATCCCGCCCCGTTGCCAGGCCAGGCATTGACGCTGGACAGGCCGACACTGGCCTTGAGGGAGGAAATCTCGACAACCCTGCGCCACCAGCTCTGCGCCGGCCTGCACCTGAGCGACACCCCGGCCTCGTTGCACTGGCTGATCAAGCAGGCCCGCCTGCATCTACCCGCTGCTTGCCCGACGCTTACGTTTTATAGCGCGCTGTATCGCCAAACCCGGATCGCGCGGTTGTTCGGGCTGTCAGTGCTCGACAGCTACCATGTGGCAGCGCTGCTGGGCGGTAAGGATTACACCGCCCAACTGGTCAACCCGAGCCTGCGTCGCTCCGGCGTCAATGCCCCTGCCGACCTGCTCGATGTGCTGATGCAAATGGACTGGCTGGTCCGCTGGCTCAACGACACGGGTCAAACGGTTGATCAGCTTCGCCGCCAATTGCTATTGGATGCCCAATCTCCACCGCCCCACGTGCAGACGTACATCACCCAACTCGATGAGGTGGTCGAACTGACCCGGCATGGCCTGTTGGCGCAAGAGGACCTCGCTGACCTGTCATTGCCCCAGCCCGAGCCTGACACCAAAGCGGCGCCCATTGCCTGGCATGCCCTCATCGTACAAGGGCTGCTGCACAGCCAACCGCTGCTCAAGCCCGCGCCGCCCAAAGAACTGCCCAATGCGCTGGTGCAGCTTATCGAAGCCCAGACCCTGAGCCTCGACCCAAAAGGCAACACGGCTCTGCACAGCGATGCCAAACAGGCAGTGACCAAGAAGCTGGGCGCGTTCTACCAACAAATGCAGCCGCTGAAAGCAAAAATCGACACGCTGCTCAACGCTCCCTCACACCTTGCCGGTGACCCCGCCGCGTACCTGCAATGGCGCAAACTCGTGGTTCGACAAATTGCCCGAACCGCCACTGCCGAGTCCACCACGGAGCTGCACAAAAATGTACTGCTGAGCCTGCCGGATGCCGAAGTGTCCTTGGGGCTGGCAGTGAGCCGTGAGGCCTTGCAGGCCTTCGTGCTCCATCCGCACTGGCTGAGCCCGGACCACACCGCGGCCTCGCTGCTCAAGCTGACGCTGAGCACGCTGTACCTGCTGCAACGCTTTGCCCATTGCCTGAGCACCTACGGACTGGCCCAGGACAGCGTGCTCGCCTATTTGCAGTGTGCCAATTCATCCTCCGTCGAAGGCTCCGCCATAACTGACAATGAGGCTTGCACTTCGCAACTGGCCGCATTGCTCAAGTGGGATGTCGATGAAGTCAACCTGCTCGTTGAATCCCTGCCTGCCAAACAGGTGAAGACCCTGGCCGACCTGGACTGGCTCCTGCGTTGCCATGAAGCCGTCAGGCTCACCGGCCTCTCCGCCAGCGCCTTGCTCAAGGCTGCCGACCTGCATGCCACCTTGATGAATGAAGACTGGCAACACGTTGGCTCGGCATTGATCGCCACAGCCCCCTAACCCCGTTGTATTTCGCCTGGTTCAAGGAATGACCATGTCTGACACCCTCACCCAACACCTCAACGAACACCTGCGCGACGCAATGCTGGGGTTCTACCTCAACAGCGTGCTGCCTGAAGACACGGCAGTGGCCGATACCGTCAAGACCGTCGACGATGTCTATACCTATTGGCTGCTCGACCCCCAGGTCAGCCATACGGTACCCACCACCCGTGTCGCCAGCGCCATTGCCAGCCTGCAGCAGTACATCACAGGCATTTACCTGGGCCTGGAGCCCGGCTACGACGAACAGGGCATGAGCGCTGACGAGCAGACCGAGTGGCGAGACCAGTTGCTGTCCTATTCACTGTGGCGTGCCCACCAGCAACTTCAGCACTACCCGGCCACCTACCTGAGCCCTGCATTGCGCCATGACAAAAGCGACAACTTCAGGCAACTGGAGAACCAGCTCAACCAATTTCGCATCGAGCCTGCGCCGCTGCAGACAGCCGTCCACAGTTACCTCAGCCGCTTCGAAGCACTTGCCAACATCAAGACCCTCAATGGTTATATCGACGGTGATAAAGACAGCTTTGCCAGCAGCACTTATTACTTCACCGGCAAGTCCAGTCCGGAAAACACCTATTACTGGCGCACGCTGAAAATGGCCTCGGGCAACGCGGCCACTCCGCCAGCCTGGTCCTCCTGGCAAAAGATCCCGCTGTCGATTGACGATAACGTCCCCGAACAGACGATTCGCCCGGTGGTGTTCAACGGGCGCCTCTTCGTGGTGTGGGCCCAATGCATCAACCCGACGTCGTCGTCGAGGGACATCACCCCGATTGGACGAGGTGATGTCGAATCGGAGAAGGAATACCAACAACGGTTGGAAACCCGGATAAAGACCACCTATCTACAGTTGCGCTTGTACTTTTCCTATAAAAAACTGGATGACAGTTGGAGCGTGCCGCAGGCCTGCATTCAGGAATACAGCCTGGCACAGGGCCTTGACGAATTGAGTTCGGAAGACCTGATGAGTGCCACCGCGTCCATCGCCGTACTCGATTCACAAAGCCAACCGCCGTCACTGTTCCTGGGCCTGAGCGCACAGCCGAACCATCAAACGGCTTCCTCGCACAACGGCCTGCATCGGCATTTCTTTCAAGCGGTACGGCTGGATCAACACTTCAACGTCCATTGGCTGGAAACCCTGGGCAGCACTCGGCGGATGTTCTCCTGGCATAAAGAGTCTGAACTGGCCGGGCGGTACCAGGCCCTGTTCGGGCACCACAACAGGTCAAGATTTCAATTCAGGGCGCCCGAAACGGTCCAGGTCAAAGTTCACTCCCTGACCAACAATGCGCCCCATGGCACCACCCATGGCTGGAATTACGAAGACAATCAACAGCATATCGGCAGTCTTTCGGCTGAGAGCGATATCCGGTTCAACCGAACGACGTCAGTACTGGAGGTCACCACCCGCCTGGCGAAACGCTTCGAACCGCACCGCACTGTCAGGTTCAGCAAGGCAGACGCACTGGTCAATTTGACCATGACCCTCAGCAGCAGCGGTCCTGCCCAGAATGAGACGCTGGCGTTAGGCCCCACCGCCGAGATTTTTCTGGAGAGCGTCAAGCTGGCAACCTTCTCCAACGTGCGCATCGACTTCACCCTCAAGTGCAACGAGACCGGCGTCAGCTATGCCCAATTCATAAAAAATGCAGCGAATCAGCCGACGACCTTTACCCTGCCGCAGATTGAAAAAGATCAAGAAAACCCGACAAGCACGACATTCAATCTGCGCGACCAACGCATTAGCCAAGAAGCCTTCGATTATTTTTTCAATACGCCGGACGCCACCTATACCGTCATTCTCTCGTTCTACAACAATCAAGCGGAGTCCAGCAGCCATGCCTACGACTTAGTACTGGACAAGGTCCAGGTCCAGCAGAAACAACGCCTGTACAAACCCGTGTTGATGTATCCCAGACAGGGAGACAGCGCTTTACCGGAAAGCCCTCACCGCAATAACACGGTACTTGTCGGCCTGGCAGACGCCTCTCGGCGCACCCTGCGCGACACGTTCACTGAACTCTCCGAAACGCACACGCTTGAGGCGCAGATCGAACTCTCCCCCTCGACCTTGCACCCCTACGACGAGGACTCCACTGACACGACGGCTTCCACATTGACGCTGATTCACGGCGTGTTGCTGCTGGAAAGCGATGTGCATTACCCCGACCCCATCATCCTGGGCTACGCGCTGAAAACCGCGACTTTCACCCTGCCGCCCGATAACAGCACCCCCATCATTCCACTGGCTCCGTTTATCCGGCGACTCGCTACCCCGCCCTATGGCACGGCAGAGTTCATCGACTTCAACGGGTCCACTATCGAGTCTCTCGATAAGCCTGAAAACAAACGGGCGCCCATACGCACCAACACCTGCGTGGCCGGGCTGCTGGCAAAAACCGCGGGCGCAGGTTTGCATGAGCTGTTTGCGTTGGCGCCGGATGCCTGGCGCGAGCCGCCATTGCCAGGCAAGAAAGACCCGAGCCCACTGGACTTCCACGGCCCCCATGGCACCTACTACTGGGAGTTGTTTCTTTACCTGCCCTGGCTGTTGGCACAACGCCTGAACCAGGAGCAGCAATACGCCGAGGCCGAAACGTGGATACGCTACGTGTTCGATCCCGTACACCCATCCGGGTTCTGGCGCCTGCCTGCGCTGCTTACCAGTGCGCCACAACGCCACGACGTCTCGTCCGTGTCCCACCCATTGGCGACAAGCAGCGCGGTACATTTTCGTCAGGCGCTGTACCTGTTGTACGTCGACATCCTGCTCAATCGCGGGGATGCGGCCTACCGGCAAATGACCCGTGACGGCCTGGCCGACGCCAAGTTGTGGTACATCCGCGTCAAGGGCTTGCTCGGGCCAAGGCCGCCGCTCAACCCGGTCGATCCCTGGGCAGCCACGACCCTGGACAAACTGCAAAACCCTTCCACGCTCGATAGCACGACAGTACCTGCGGGCACCTCGCGGCTGTGTCGGTCCCTGAGCCCTGATCTGCTGCTGCGCTGGGACAAGATCGAATCTCGCCTGCACAACCTGCGCCATCACCTGGATCTGACCGGCAAACCCTTGAGTCTGCCGCTGTACGCCGCGACCCTGACGCCTCAAACGCTGCTTGCCGCGTACCAGCAAGGGGCGGTCGGCGCCAGCCTGCGCCCGTCGCTGCGCACCGCCCAGGCCGCGCACTATCGCTTCCAGGTGCTGCTGGGACACGCCTTGCAAGCGGTCGACAACCTGATCCAGTTGGGGACGACCTTACTGTCGTTGTTCGAACGCAAAGAGCAGGCCCAGTACCTGGAAACCCAGCAGCAGCAAGCCTGGGACTTGGCGAGGCTGGCCGTCGAGCAACAGGCCCAGGCCGTACAGTTCGATGCGAGGAACCAGGAGGCGCTGTTGGCAGGACGCCGCATGGTCGAAGCGCGGGTGGCGTTCTTCGAACAGCAGCTCAAGCGAGGCATCAGCCCGGCCGAGGCCCAGGCCACCCAGGAATACCAGGACAGTGCGCGCTGGGACACCGCTGCCGCCGTGGCACAAGCCGGCGCGGGGCTGGCGATGCTGATACCGAATATTTTTGGCACCTCCAACGGCGGTGTGCGCTACGAGGGCGCTTTTCACGCCCTGCACGCGGCGTCCCAAGGCATTGCCAATGAAAAGCGCGCCAACGCTGCCCACCTGGACCGCACCGACCTGTTTGCCCGACGCGCCGCCGAGTGGGCCCATTCGCTGGAACAGGCACGCCTTGAGCTGGCCCAGGTCGACGCCCAACTGCAGGCTTATACCGAACAGCAAGCCCATACCCGCTTGCAACTGGGCCTGGCCCAGACCAGCCTGACCCAGGCACGAAGCCTGTACGACCAGCTCGGCAAACGCTTTACCAACGCCCAACTGTATCAATGGCTCAATGGCCAACTTTCCACTTTCTACTACCAAGCCTATGACTCGACCCTGTCGCTGTGCCTGGCGGCCGAGGCCTGCTGGCAGGAAGAACGGGCTCAGTGGGACAAGCACTTCATTCAAACCCAGCATTGGACCCATCAATATCGCGGCTTCAGCGCCGGCGAAGCGCTCAAGCAAAATCTACTGAGCATGAGTAACGCCTACGTCACCCACAACGGACGTTTGCTGGAGATCACTAAAACCGTGTCGCTGCGCCATCTGCACAGCCAAGACCCGATGGCCACGCGCGACATGCCCTGGGCCGCGCTTAAAGCCGACCTGGTAAAAACCGGCACCTTGACCTTTGAACTGACCCTCAAGCTGTTTGACGACGACTACCCAGGCCATTACCTGCGGCGTATCAAGCACGTCAGTGTGTCCCTGCCCGCCACGCTGGGCCCCTATGAAGACATCAAGGCCATCCTGACCCAAACCGCCAATACCACGCACGTCACCCCCGCGACCAGACACACCGAAGCCGCGGTAAAAAAAGACCTGCGCGCCAAACAGCAAATCGCCCTGTCCAGCGGGCTCAACGACAGCGGATTATTCACCTTGAACTTCGACAGCGACGAGCGTTACCTGCCGTTCGAATACACAGGAGCGATCTCCACCTGGCAACTGACCTTTCCCAACCATGCCCGGCAAAACGCTCTACTCGAATCCCTCACCGATATCATCGTGCACCTGCGCTACACCGCTAAAAACACCGGAGGTCAACGATGAGCGTGCAGCCGCCCGAACTCTTGGAACCGAAGATTCCGGCGCTGCCCAAGGGCGGTGGCGCCATCCAGGGCCCCGGCGCGCAATGGGGCGCCGTGGGCACACGGGGTGAGGCGTGCCTGGAGGTGCCCTTGCCGATTTCGCCAGGCCGTGGCTTCACGCCGGCGCTGAGCCTGGGTTATCGCAGCGCCCTAGGCAACGGGCCCTTCGGCCTCGGCTGGGCGATGTCGGCAAGCGCCATCAGTCGTGATACCCGCAAAGGCGTACCGGCCTACGGTGATGACGACCGTTTCATCAGCCCCCAAGGCATCGACATGATCCCTGAGCGTGATGCCGACGGCGAAATTCAGGCCACGACCTGGGACCACTATAACGGCCTGGCCCTGGGTGAATCCCACCGAGTGGTGCGCTATTTTCCGGTGATAGAAGCGCGCTTCGACCGTATCGAGCATTGGTCTTGCGACAGCGACAAGCCCGGGTTCTGGCTGGTTCAGGGGGCTGACGGCTGCGTGCACCTGTTCGGCAAGACCCTGATCGCGCGCTGTGCAGACCCGAACGACGACCTACGTGTTGCCCAATGGCTGTTGCAGGAAAGCCTCAACCCGCTGGGTGAACAGATCTATTACCACTACAAACACGACGACCAGCCGCCAAGCGCCGCCAGGGACTATCGCGCCCAGCGTTATCTGGCGCGGGTGTGCTACGGCAACCTCAAGCCCCTTGAGCATCTGGCGCTGTGGCGCGCGGACGCCCTTGCTGACAAGCAATGGCACTTCGAACTGCTGCTGGATTATGGTGAACGCCACACCGGCCTGAGCCAAGTGCCGACCTACGCCGAACAACACGCTTGGCCGGTCCGCAATGACCCGATCAGCAGTTATGCCTATGGCTTTGAACTCGGCACCCTGCGGCGGTGCCAGCAAGTGCTGATGTTTCATTACTTCCCCGACGAGCCGAGCCTGGGCGCCGAGCCGGTGCTGACGCGGCGTCTGTTGCTGGAGTACACCCATCGCCACGCCATCGGCAGTTGCCTGAACGCCGTGCACAACCAGGCCTTTGACGCCCAGGGGAACGCCAGTGCCTGGCCGCCTCTGGAACTGGCCTACAGCGCCTTCGTGCCGACGCTGGACGCCGCGCGCTACCAAGCGTTCGACGCCATGGCGGGCATCAACGACGGGCAGCATTATCAACTGGTCGACCTGTACCGCGACGGTTTGCCGGGCATCCTGCACCGCACCGATAAAAGCTGGTACTACCGCGAGCCGCTCAGGGCCCCCAACCCAGCCAGCAGCAATGCGCTGATCTATGGTCCATGGCAGGCCCTGCCACGCATCCCCCTCGCCGATACCGCCCAAGCCACGCGCCAGGCACTGGCGGATCTTGACGGCGATGGGCATCTGGAATGGGTGGTGGCGCAACCGGGGCTGAGTGGTTTTTTCAGCCTCGACTCGCAGCGGCAATGGTCGGGTTTCGTGCCTTTTGCGGCGATGCCCCAGGAGTTTTTCCATCCCCACGGGCAACTGGCCGACCTGATGGGCAGCGGGAGGCTGGACCTGGCCTTGATCGGCAGCGGTAGCGTGCGCCTGTATGCTCAGCGCCAGGACGGCGGGTTTGATCCTGGCCAGGAGGTGCGCCATGCGCCCGACGATGAGGGGCTACCCACCCTCAGCCATTCGCCGGCCGAATTGATCGCCTTTTGCGACCCCCTGGGCAGCGGCCAACAACACCTGGTGCGTATCCGCCATAACGAAATCAAATGCTGGCCCAACCTCGGCCGTGGACGCTTCGGCAAAGGGTTTGTCTTCGCCACACTGGCGTTCGACCACGCCAGCTTCGATGCCGCCCATATTCGCCTCGCAGACCTGGATGGTTCAGGCGCGGTGGACCTGATTTACCTGGCGCCTGAACACGTACAGATCTATATGAACCGCGCCGGCAGCGGGCTGGCATCGGAGCCACTGACACTGCGTTGGCCCGAGGGCGTGCGCCATGACGCGACGTGCCAGGTCAGCTTTGCCGACCTTCAAGGCCTGGGCTGTTCCAGCCTGATCCTGAGCGTGCCGCACATGACCCCCCAGCACTGGCGGTATGACTTCGTCAGTCTCAAACCGTATTTGTTAACCGCCACGCTCAACAACCGAGGGGCCACCACCCAGCTGAGCTACCGCAGCAGCGCCCAGGAATGGCTCGACGAAAAACAGCACTGGCAAACCCTGGGAGTGCCCCAAGGCAGTAGCCTTGCGTTCCCAGTGCAGGTGGTCAAGCGGCAACAGCAAAAGGACCTGGTCAGCGGCAACCGCTCCACCCAGTATTTTCGTTACCGGCAAGCCTGCTATGACCGTGAGGAGCGCCAGTTCCTCGGCTTTGGCCTGGTGTTGCACACCGAGCAGCCCCCTACGGCCGATGCGCAGCCTGGGGTGTTGACCAAACGCTGGTTCCACACCTTTGAGCCCTCGCAGGAGGCTTTTTACCCGGGCGACCCACAGGCGCCCGCGCTGGGGCCAACCTTGCTGGGCCAGTTGGAGACCGGGCGCACAGGAGACACGCTGATCGCCACGCCCGTCGCAACCACCCGCCGCGCGATGCAGCGTGCATTGGCGGGGAGCCTGCTGCGTGAAGAGGTGTATGCCGCCGCCGATGCGCCACCCCAGGCAGTGCCCTATTCGGTGCAGCAACAGCGCTATCTCATACGGCAATTAAGCCCGTCGGCCAAGGCCGGCGAACCGGCGGTGCTGCTGCCACTGTTGCTGGAGTCGCTGACCTGTCGCTACGAGCGCCAACCGGACGACCCGTGCTGTCGGCACATACTCAATCTGCGCTGGGACCGCTACGCCGGCAATCTGCACAGCGTGGTGGTCGACTATGCCCGTCGCAAGACAGCCAGCGACTCCCCACCGCCCGGGCCAGCCCACCAGCAGCAGTGGTGGCGTGACGCACACGACTCAGCGCAGCAGACGTATTACCTCAACGAAACCCGCGCCCGCTTCATTCACCTGGACGCCGCGCAGCGCTGGCGCTTGCACTTGCCCTACCAGCAACGAAGCAACGTACTGGTACTGAGCAAAGAGGCGTTAGCGATTGAAAAAATAAGCTATGAACACTTCATTGCGCAGGGCCCGTCCGATCCACTGGGAACATCTGCCGAACGCAGGCTGGGCGGCCTGTCGGTGCAGCACTACTGCGTGGCGGAGCACACCGAACCCTTGCCGGCCGGCACCGCGAGTTTTCAGGCGCTGCCTGCCTATATCGAGACAGCCGAACTCGATCAGCAAGCGCTGGAGGTGTATGAGGGCCGCACTGTCACTGCTACGCTGAGTGCGCAGCACTATCGGAGCATGGCCGCGTTCCTGTCACCGGACCCCGGGCAGGACGAGACTATCACCCTGTGGTCCCTCGGCCAGGGTTACACCCGTTACGGCCAGGCCGAAATGTTCTATCGGCCTCGTCGGCATCAGGCGAGCCTGAACCATGGATTCACGCAGTCCGAGTACGACCGCTATGGGCTGTACATCATCAAAGTGCAATTGGCGGACGGCTGCACGACCCAGGCGCAGTACGACTACCGCCTTGGCCTGCCGGTGACGGTGACTGACGCACAGCGTACACAACGCTACGCGCACTACGACGCCCACGGGCAGTTGCTGGCGACCGGCCTCAAGGGTGAGGAGCAAGGAAAACCCGTGGGCCATGATGCCCCAACGCCCTTCATCCGCACGCCCGATACGGGCCCGGCGCAGGCCCTGGCTGATCCGAAGGCGGCGTTGCTCAACGCTCAAAGCGCGTGCTTCTACGACGTGTTCAGTTGGATGGGGCGCATTCCACCCGCCAGCATCCAGGCGCAATGGGTAAGCAGCGGCTACCTGCTGCCCAGCGGGCATATTCGTGCCTCGGCGCTGGCACGCCTGAACAGCCTGAGCGCTGCGCTCCCCCATCATCAAACCCTCAAGCGCCTGATTCAGGCGGCCAGGCAAGTGCCGGTGCACGTCGTGGTACTGCACGCCGACCGTTGGCAAGGCACGTCGCAAACGGCGCAGATCCAGGTAGCCCTCGCCTTCAGCGACGGCTTTGGCCGCGTGCGGCAAACCCAGGAAAAGGCGCAACCGGGCCCGGCCTTTGCAGTCGATGACGCCGGTATGTTGAGCTCGGGTGCCGAGCCAACCGATGCCACTCGCCGTTGGCGGATCAGCGGCCGTGTGGAGTATGACAATCAGGGTTGCCTGGCGCGCACCTGGCGACCTTACTTTGCCGACCGTGCCGGCTATATCGACGATGCGGCCTTCAACACCTTGCGTCCCAGCGAGCAGCACTTTCATGACGCGTTGGGGCGCCCGGTACGCGTGCTCAATGCCAATGGCGACACGCGGCGCCAGACCTACCACGCCTGGTACAGCATCGCTGAAGACGAAAACGACACGCACGCGCCGGCCTGACAACAGAGCCGGGCCGTTACACGGCCCGCGCTCCTTGGCCTGACGTTGCGCGTATTAACGGCGGTGAGGGTCCATCACCCTGACCGCCCGATAGTTAAGCCCACTGATGTGCTGGATCATCACCCGATAGGCGCCACGACCGCGCTGCCCGCGATAACGCGGCAAGTCAAAACTGCGGACATTCTGCCCACCCGCCATGGCATGGCCGGTATGAAAATCCAGTGTGCGGTCTTCCAGCCGATCGATCACCCTTCTGAGAATTTCACCTCCGGGGCCATGTAATTCATTCTGAATAGGTGTGACGTCAATCTGGAGGGGCTCAGGCACCAGCCCGGAGGAAGGTCCCGGGCTTACCGGTTGCGCGGCGGGCACCTCAGAAGCGGAGCCTCTGCGGCCCACGCTCGTGACCCTGGTTTGCGGTTGTACTTCGGTGTGGGTCAGCCCAGCCGCTGGCAGCGGGCTGGCGCCCACTTTGCGTGCCGGGGCGCGCAGTTCTATGCCTACAAACCCCAACCTGGCAAGCGTAAAGCTAGGGTTACGCTCCGTTCGTGAGGCTGTTTCAGCCCGGTCCCGATGCTCGGTGGGCCCAACGTACCCATAGAGACCGCCCCGCGCTGCCGGGGTCAGCCCGTAGGACAGTTTTTTAGTGTCGGCGGTAGCCAGACGATGTTCCAGGAAAAAGTCCGCCAACTCGTTGACTTCATGTTCCGTAGCGCCCTGTCGGCGGCCCAGCTCTTGCGCGCCGGCCATTGCGGACTGCTCATAGAACGCTCTTCGCTGAACGTCAGTGGTGCTTAATCGCTGATGCGCGTAAAGCGCCACGCCCACCACACCTGAAATCAGCCCGAAATAAGCCAGTTCAGCCCTATAGCCTATCTCTACCCCTACTCCGTGCCCGATCAACAACACCAGGAGCAGAACCGTCACCACCTCCAGCATCGAGCGGCGCTGCAAACCGTCTTCGTCTACATAACCCATGGGGTTGTTCCCCACCATCGCATACAGGTTCAGCCCATCCACATCCCCCGCCGGGTCAGCGCTGATCCACCGCAACAACCACGGCGCGTAGTACCTGAAGCCGTAGTAATACAGCCCGCTGGCGTCGCGCTCCTTGCCCGAATAACGTCGGGTTTTATAGTTCGCCTCCAAGGCATTTTTTGCCGCCCACCAGGCAGTTGCGCCGAAGGGGTAATAACTTTCCTGGCTCAACAGGCCGGCTGCCTCGTCCAGCTCCAGAGTGCCGCTGCCCAAATGGTCGTCGAGGCTGAACCGCAGTTGCTCGTCCTGCATCTCCTCGGGGCGCTGCTGCTCCCACTGCAACCCTCTGACCGAATGGCGCCCGCCCGGAGCAAGCACCACGTTCAACCACTCGCCATCCGGCCCGTGGCGATGCAGCTCCAGCCCTGGCAGATAAAGCACTTCATGGGTGTGAGTCTGCGTCTTGCCATGTGCCACGCGACGCTTGATGACTCGCTGGCCGGCGCCGTCGTACAGATACACCTCATCGTCATGTTCGCCATTGTCACGCAGCACCTGCGCGACGCGAACCAACTGGTTGCGCCCGTTCCAGGTCAACGCCTGCCCAGGCGCCAGAGCCTGGAGATTGCCACTTTGGTCGAAGCCGTTGCCCAGGCCCGGCGCCTTTGCGCCCTCGCGGGCAATCACGCTGTGATTGCTGTGTTCGCCCACCTGCATCCGTTGGGTATAACCGCTGCCGGTGCTGGGCACATGGCGCATCTGCGTCAGGTTACTGGCCAAGTCGTAGGCATAGTGGCGGGTGTAGTTGCCCCAGAGGTTGTCGTCTGTGGCGCCGAAGGTGATTCGCCCCGGCAGTGCGGATGCGCCGGTATTGCGCGCGTTTTCACGGCCGGTGGCCTTGATCAATCGCGACAGGCTGTCGTATTCGAATGTGCTTACTGCCTCCACCTGCACGTTGCTGGCCCAGCGGGTCGGCTGCGCCGCATCGCGGATGCGCAACACATTGCCGACCCGGTCGTAGCTGTAGAAGAGGTCTTGCAGTCGCTTGCCTGCCGAATCCTTGTGGTGGGCGCTCAAGCGTGTCAAACGTCCATCGGTGTCCGAATACTCGGCAACGCTGAGCACGCCATTACCCAAGCGTTCGCTCAACACCTGGCCCGAGGCGTTGACGCTGCGTTGATCCACCAGGGTCTTGCGCGCTCCGCTTTTGAACAGGATCTCGCTTTTCGTCAATTGGCCGTCGACACCGTATTGAGATTGCTGGCGATTGCCGCGCGCGTCGACCTGCTCCAGGCGTTGCCCCAGCGCATCGTGCTGCCAGGTGGTGGTGAAGTTCTCGGCTTGCAACTGCGCATCCCGCTCACTCACGGGCAGCGGCCAGTCGGGCGCGGTGTGCGACGTGCACAGGCGCCGGGTTTGCGCGGTGATGTTGCCTTGCACGTCGTAGCGCTCAACGAGCAACGTGCCTGCTGGGTCATCGTGACGAATCATGCGGCCACAGCGATTGCGCGCCGCCTCCGTAGACGTCATGCCCGCGTAAGTCATGCGCTCGACACAGCGTTCAACCGCCGCTTCCTCCGCGCGCTCGAATACCGCGACGGGGCGCAGCAACGGGTCGTATTCGAACCGCTGGCGCGTGCCTCGACTGTCCCACTGTTGCACGACCTGGCCGCCACTGCCGAGCAGGCGCGTCTGACGGCCCGCATCCACGCTGTCGGTGCTCAGCACTTGCCCGCCCAAGCTATAACGATGAGACAGATTGGGCTGCACGTCGGGATCGGCAGCGTGCAACTCGAACAGCCTGGGGTCCCACTGTTGCTGCAAAAGACCGCGAGCGTCGAACACCTGCCGCGTGACCTGCGCGCTGGGTGATTGCTGCGCGGTATTGCGATGGTACGCCACGCTGCGCACGGTCAACCCTCGCGGGTCGACCACCGTCAGCGTGGGCGTGTTGTGATGCAAAGAAGACATAACCTGATGACCTGGAAACCAAAGAAGCCTAGAGCCTAGTCATCAAGTCGGTGCCAGCCTGCGGGCTCCGCCCGCTGCGCAGTGTGCGGCGCTTCCGAGGCTGTCGTGAGGCTTACCGGGCGCGGCGCCTCAGGGCACCGGCAGCCAACCGCTGAAAGCGCCTTGGGCACCCAACGGGCACCAGGCAAAATCCCAGGCGGGCGGCGGCAATGCCGGTCGCGGCGCGGCTATCGAAGGGTGGCCCTTCCAGTCGAACAGGGTCCAATCGCGCCAGCTCAGGACAATGCCCGCCGCCTGGCTGTCGTCCGTGAGCACCCAGCGCGCGGCAGCGGCGGCCATGAAGGCCTCGATCGATTCCTCATCGATCTGTGTGCGGTACGCCGAACTCAGCAACCAGCGGCATACGTTCAGATGGTAGGTCCAGTCCAGCGGCGGCTGGTTGCGATAGGCCCAGGTCATGAAGGCGCGAAACAGGTTCAAGCCCTCCGGTGGGTCGAGCTTGAGCAACGCCGGGCAGATATCGAACAAGGTATGCCAGTGAGGCAGCAGGCGTGCATCCAGGTGCACGAAGCAGCGCGAATTACTCGGGTAATCAGGCAGCGCCGGTTGCGCACGCAGGCGCCGCGACGCCTTGCTGACCAGGCGGCCGGCGCCGGCAGGCAATTGAGGGTTCATAGAGTGTTCTCACAATCGTGACGAGAGAATGCCTCCTGGTGACAGGAAGCCCAAGGCACACGTCAGGATGCGGGAGAAGCGCGGGGGTTGGCCGAGGGCCAGGAATAGCGCGGAGGCGCCTTGTTGCGCCGCTCATGGGCGACACGCGGGGCTTGGGTGAGGCCGAGCAGCCAGGCCAGGCCGATCAGAAACACCAGGGCAACGGTAACTGCGTTGCACACCGGGCAGGCAAAGTAGTTCGAGATGTTGCTGGAGGACGGGTTCGCCAACCCTTTGTCGGAAATTGGCGACTGCCCGCCGTCCACCGAACAGAACAGCCCGCCGATGCCGTTGAGCTGCTGCCCCATCATCTGGCCATGCCCCAAACCGCAGGCGAACAGGTTCATCAGCATGCAGAAGTACAGGGCCCAGGCGATCAGTGAGCGGTCAGAGTGGCGCAATTTCATGGCGGCGACTCTACCACCGAAGCCATAAAAGGACGAAATGCGACGCGCCCCTGTGGCAGAACGTCGCAGATTACGCGCGCCGGCCAGGGTTGCTAGACTCTGCACCCTTCTCGTTACTCCTTTTCAAAGCCTGGCGGAGCAGCTACACGGCCCTACAGGCGTTTCACAGGATGCACAGTTGATGAGTACGTTATTCACCCGCCGCAAAGTGCTGACCGGCATGGGCCTATTGGGCCTGGGCAGCCTGCTGGGCGGCTGTGACTACAGCCCCAAGCTGAACTTCAAGTACGGCAAGGACCTCAGTGACAAGATCATGGGCCGCACCTTCAAGCTCAAGAACACCGACGGCGAAACCGTCACCCTGAGCTCGTACCGCGGCCTGATGCCGGTGGTGTTCTTCGGCTTCACCCAGTGCCCGGCCGTCTGCCCGACTGCCCTGGCCCGCGCCGCCCAGGCCAAGAAGCTGATGGGCCGCGATGGCAAGATCATGCAGGTGGTGTTCATCACCCTGGACCCCGAGCGCGACACCCCCGAAATTCTCGACAACTACGTCAAGGCCTTCGACCCAAGCTTCGAAGCGCTCTACGGTACCCCGGAAGAAATCGCCGTGGCCGCCAAGGAGTTCGGGATCTTTTATGAAAAGATCCCCGCCGGCGACACCTATACCCTCTCCCACACCGCCACCAGTTTCGTGTTCGACACCCGTGGCAACCTGCGCCTTGGCTTGCAGGCATCCCTTACCGCTCAAGAGTGCGCAGAAGACCTGCTCACCGTCATGGAGGTCTGCTAATGACTGCCGTTCAACACCTCAAGCGTCTCACCCTCGGTCTAACCCTGCTGGGCCTCGCTGCCCACGCCAGTGCCCAGGTACAAGTCACTGACGCCTGGGTACGCGCCTCCGTAGTGGGCCAACCGTCCAGTGGCGCCTTCATGACCCTCACCGCCGACAGCGACAGCAAACTGTTGAGCGTGGCATCGCCAGTGGCCAAGGACGTGCAGATTCATGAGATGAGCATGAAGGACGATGTCATGCGCATGGGCCCGGTGGGCTCGGTGGCCCTGCCTGCCGGCAAACCCGTCAAGCTCGACCCCAACGGCTACCACGTCATGTTGATGGGCCTGACCGGCCAGATCAAGGAAGGCGACCAGGTACCACTGACCCTTACGGTAGAAGATGCCAAGGGTGAAAAGCAGGCCGTCGAAGTGAAGGCAACGGCGCGTGGGCTGGATGGCATGGACCACAGCAAGATGGACCATAGCAAGATGCATTGATTGCGCAAACAAGCCTGCAGCTCTTGCTCTGCTCCCCGGTAACGTTGGTTGAGGGTTGCCCCTCATCCATAGAATCTCCCACAGTTTGATTGCCGGGAGTGATCAGATAGGCTGTCAGGCCGCCCTCCCCAGGAATCATCGGTAATGCTGTTTGTCGTCATGCTCGGGGGCAAGCACCCGCGGGCCAGGATCGAAGTACACGATGTGGTGTTCGCCGTGGCGGACACCCTGCAAGCCACCTACCCGCAATTACGCGACGCCTGGTTCGGCAGCCCCAAAGGCGTACACATCGATTCATGGATGGCCGTCGATGGCGTCGACGGCTGGAAGGTTGAACTGAGCCACCTGGCGCCCCACGGCGATGCACACCGCCTGTACTTCATCAACCTGGGCGGTTACGAAGCCAATAGCTTTGGCGAGGCCCATCACTACTTGCTGGTGGTCGCCCGCAACAAACAGGAGGCCATGGGCAAAGGCAAGCAGCAGATGCTCAGCCACTGGTCCCAGGCCCACACCGACGCGGTGCTGGATATCGACGACTGCCTGCCCATCGACCTGGTGGACGGCCACTATATCCACCTGGTGCAAGCGGCGCACCGACCGATCGTGCAGCGCAACGACTACCTTGTGCTGCCTTGAACCCTCACGGCGAAAACAGTGCCAGCTGAAACCCAGTGGAACTTTGCCGAGAAATAACCGCCTGAATCCGGTACGCTCACCGTTTTTTACTCTAGGAGTTACTCACCATGGCCAAAGCCACCGCCCGTCACATCCTCGTTGCCTCTGAAGACAAGTGCAACGAACTCAAGGCCCAAATCGAAGGCGGCGCTGATTTCGCAGAAATCGCTAAAGCCAACTCCAGCTGCCCATCCAGCCGCCAGGGCGGTGACCTCGGTTCGTTCGGCCCAGGCCAGATGGTCAAGGAATTCGACACCGTGGTCTTCAGTGCCCCGGTCAACACCGTGCAAGGCCCGGTGAAGACTCAGTTCGGCTACCACCTGCTGGAAGTCACCAGCCGCCAGGATTGATTCAATCCGCGCTGATGCTATAAACAACGGCCCGCCCTTTGGTGGGCCGTTGTGCATCTGATGACTGGCGATGCCCAGGCCGTTAGCGTACAAATCCTTATGACTCTTACCCGGCGCTCAAGGCTGATAATGCGATTGGCTTTTTCATCTCTGCTCTGTTCCACCCTGGCCTTGCTAATGGCCAGCACTGCGGTGATCGCAGCCCCGCAAACCTACCTGACGGTGTACGGCGAGCCCGCCAAATACGCCGAAGGCTTCAGCCATTTCGACTATGCCAACCCCAACGCTCCCAAGGGCGGCAGCCTGCGGCGTTCCGCGCTGGAGGTGGGGCGGTTTGACCATGTGCTGCCGTATATCGACAAAGGCATCGGCGTTTCCCAGGTCGACGGCTGGGTGTATGCGCCCTTGGCGTTGCGCTCGCTGGATGAGCCTTACACCGTCTACGGCCTGGTGGCGCAAAAGATGGAGCGCGCCGACGATGGCCTGTCACTGCGCTTCTACCTGAACCCCAAGGCGCGCTTTGCCGATGGCAAGCCCATCACCGCGCAAGACGTGCGCTACAGCTTTGACGTGCTGATGACCCAAGGCAGCCTGCGCTTTCGCACGCTATTTGCCGACGTGAAGCACGTCGAGGTCGAAGGTGAGCGCCAGGTGCGCTTTGACTTTTCCAGCAACGAAAACCGTACCCTGCCCCTGGATATCGCCACCTTGCCGGTGTTCCCCGAGCACTGGTGGAAGACCCGCGACTTTGCCAACGGCGGCGGCTACGAAGCGCCACTGGGCAGCGGCCCCTACAAGGTCAGCAAGATCGACTCCGGCAGCACCATCACCTTCACCCGTGACCCCGACTGGTGGGGCAAGGACTTGCCGGTCAGCCGCGGCCTGTACAACTTCGATCACCTGAGCCTGGAGTACTTCGGCGACACCGAAGTAGCACGCCAAGTGCTACGCGGCGGCGCCTATGATTTCAACCGTGAATTCTCCGCCACCGGTTACTCCATCGGCTACAACGGCCCGGCCCTGGACGACGGCCGCCTGCAGCGCGCGCACCTGGCCAAGGAGATGCCGCAGCCGGCCCAGGGCTATGTGTTCAACGTGCAAAAACCGATATTCAAGGATCGCCGCGTGCGCCAGGCCCTGGCGATGCTGTGGGATTTTGAATGGGCCAACCGGCAGATGATGCGCAACTTGTACATCCGCCAGCAGAGCTATTTCTCCAATAGCCCGCTGGCCGCCAGCCAGTTGCCCACCCCGGAAGAACTGGCGACCCTCGAACCCCTGCGCGGGCAGATTCCCGACGAGGTGTTTACCCAGGTGTTCAAGGCCCCGGTCACCGATGGCAGTGGCATGATCCGCGACAAACAACTGCAAGCCTTGGCCCTGCTGGAAGACGCCGGCTGGAAACCTGTGGGCGACAAACTCGTCAATGCCCAGGGCGAGCCACTGGAATTCACCTTCCTCAACGTCCAGAACGGCCTCGAACGCCTGTTGCTGCCCTACAAACGCAACCTGGCACAGATCGGCATCACCCTGAATATCCGCCGCATCGACTCCTCGCAATACGTCAACCGACTGATGGCCCGCGACTACGACATGATCGTCACGGGTTTCCCGGTCACCACCTCGCCCGGCATGGAGCTGTACAACTATTTCGGCTCTGCCGCCGCGTTCGATTCGGGCGCCAACAACTACATCGTGCTCAAGGACCCGGCCGTCGATACGCTGATCCATGGCCTGGTCAAGGCTGACACCCAGGCGAAGATGCTCACCTATGCCCACGCCCTGGACCGCGTACTGCAATGGAATTACCTGTGGATCCCCAACTATTACCCACCGGGCACCTCCGCCGCATGGTGGAACCGTTTCGGGCGCCCGGCCATCGAGGCGAAGAACGACGAAGCCCTGGAAACCTGGTGGGAAGTCAGCCCCACCCCGCTGACGAACGAACAAATGCAGGCTGAATTGAAAAAACGCGGAGAGGCCCACTGATGTTTGCCTATATCGTACGGCGCCTGCTGCTGATCATCCCGACGCTGGTGATCATCCTGCTGGTGAACTTCGTGATCGTGCAGGCCGCGCCCGGCGGGCCGGTGGAACAAGCCATCGCTCACCTGCAAGGCATTGGCGGCGGTGGTGTAGCCGGCGCATCCGGCGAAGGCATCAGCGGCTCGCGAGCCAGCCGCGGCCTGGACCCGAAGCTGATCAAGGACATCGAGAAACAATACGGCTTCGACAAATCCGCGCCGGAACGCCTGTGGTTGATGCTCAAGAACTATGCCCAGTTGGACTTCGGCAACAGTTTCTTCAGAGGCGCGACGGTGACTGACCTGATCCTGGAAAAGCTGCCCGTCACGATTTCCCTCGGCCTGTGGGCCACGTTGATTACCTACCTGGTGTCGATCCCGCTGGGCATACGCAAGGCCGTGCGCCATGGCAGCAGCTTTGATATGTGGAGCAGCACGGCCATCGTCATCGGTTACGCGATGCCGGCGTTCCTGTTCGCGATGTTCCTGATCGTGGTGTTCGCTGGCGGTACCTCGCTGAACTGGTTCCCGGTACGCGGGCTGGTCTCGGAAAACTTCGCCGAACTGAGCACCGTGGGCAAAATCGCGGACTACTTCTGGCACTTGGTACTGCCGGTAACGGCGCTGGTGATCGGCGGCTTTGCCACCTTGACCATCCTGACCAAGAACTCGTTCCTCAATGAAATTACCCGCCAATACGTGGTCACCGCCCGCGCCAAGGGTTTGAGCGAACGCCGAGTGCTGTACGGTCACGTGTTCCGCAATGCGATGTTGCTGGTGATCTCGGGGATTCCCCAGGCGTTTATCAGTGTGTTCTTTGCCGGTTCGCTGCTGATCGAGGTGATCTTCTCCCTCGATGGGCTGGGCCGCATGAGCTACGAGGCAGCCGTGTCCCGCGACTACCCGGTGGTGTTCGGCTCGCTGTTTATCTTCACCCTGTTCGGCCTCTTGATAAAACTCATCGGTGACCTCTGCTACACCCTGGTGGACCCGCGTATCGACTTCGCCGCGAGGAACGCCTGATGCTCAACCTGTCTCCCGTAGCGCGTCGGCGTTTCGAACGTTTCAAGAAAAACCGCCGTGGCTGGTGGTCGCTGTGGCTGTTTATCGGCCTGTTTATCCTGACCTTGGGCGGCGAGTTGATCGCCAATGACAAGCCGCTGGTGCTCAGTTTCAAGAACGAGCTGTATTTTCCGGTGTTCAAGCGCTACACCGAGCAGCAGTTCGGTGGGCAGTTGCCGTTCCAGGCGGACTACCGCAGTGACTACGTGCAAAAGCTCATCAAGCAGGATGGCGGCTGGATGCTGTTCCCGCCGATTCCGTTCAGCGATGACACACCCAACTATGAACTCACCCGCCCTGCCCCGAGCCCGCCGTCGGCGGTAAACTGGCTGGGCACCGATGACCAGTCCCGCGATGTGTTGGCGCGGGTGATCTTCGGTGCACGAGTGTCGATCCTGTTTGCCCTGGCCCTGACCGCCATCAGCGCGGTCATTGGCATTGCCGCCGGGGCGCTGCAGGGGTACTACGGCGGCTGGGTGGACTTGCTCGGCCAGCGCATCCTCGAGGTGTGGTCTGGCCTGCCGGTGCTGTACCTGCTGATTATCCTGTCGGGGTTTGTGGAGCCGAACTTCTGGTGGTTGCTGGGGATCATGGCGCTGTTTTCCTGGTTGGCCCTGGTGGACGTGGTGCGCGCCGAGTTCCTGCGCGGGCGCAACCTGGAATACGTCAAGGCCGCACGCGCCCTGGGTCTGGGCGACGGCAAGATCATTCGTCGGCATATCCTGCCCAACGCCATGACCGCGACCCTGAGCTATTTGCCGTTCATTTTGACCGGGGCGATATCCACCTTGAGCGCCCTGGATTTCCTTGGCTTCGGCATGCCCGCCGGCAGCGCGTCCCTGGGCGAACTGATCGGCCAGGGCAAGCAGAACTTGCAAGCGCCGTGGCTGGGCTTGACGGCGTTTTTCACCTTGGCGCTGATTCTGTCGTTGCTGGTGTTTATCGGCGAGGCACTGCGTGATGCCTTCGACCCCCGCTCATGAGTGACTGCGTATGAACCTGATCGAAATCCGCGACCTGTGCGTCGCCTTCAACGGCCAGACCGTCGTGCGCAACCTGAGCCTGGACGTGCGCCCTGGCGAGTGCCTGGCGCTGGTGGGCGAGTCGGGCTCGGGCAAGTCGGTGACGGCCCACTCTATCCTGCAACTGCTGCCGCAAGCCGGCACCGAAACACTGGGCTCCATCAAGTATCGCGGCCAGGAACTGATCGGCGCCTCACCGAGTACCTTGCAAAAATTGCGCGGTAACCGCATTGCCATGATCTTCCAGGAGCCGATGACCTCCCTGAACCCGCTGCACAGCATCGAAAAGCAGATCGGCGAAACCCTGCTGCTGCACAAGGGCCTGGGCGGCAAGGCGGCGCAGGCGCGCATCCTCGAACTGCTGGAACTGGTGGGCATCCAGAAACCCCAGGAGCGGCTCAAGGCCTACCCCCATCAATTGTCCGGCGGCCAGCGCCAGCGGGTGATGATCGCCATGGCCCTGGCCTGCGAGCCCGAACTGCTGATTGCCGACGAGCCCACCACGGCGCTGGACGTGACGGTGCAGCGCAAGATCCTGCTGCTGCTTAAATCTTTGCAGCAACGTTTGGGCATGTCGCTGCTGCTGATCAGCCATGACCTCAACCTGGTGCGCAGTATCGCCCAGCGGGTCTGCGTGATGCGTGCCGGGGAAATCGTCGAGCAAGCCGACTGCCAGGCCCTGTTCACCGCACCGCAGCATCCCTACAGCCGCCTGCTGCTGGACGCCGAGCCCTCGGGCGATGTGCTGTGCAGCGAGCCCCGTGAGACGGTACTGGAAGTGGATGACCTGAGCGTGCAGTTTCCCCTGGGAGGTGGGCTGTTCCGGGCCAAAACCTACCTGCGCGCGGTAGACGGCATCAGCCTCAGCGTACAGCGCGGCAAAACCCTGGGGATTGTCGGCGAGTCCGGTTCCGGCAAGTCCACCCTGGGCCAGGCGATCCTGCGCTTGCTCGACTCCAGCGGCAGCATTCGCTTTCAGGGTGAGGCCCTCGACCTCCTCAACCATCAGCAGATGCGCCCATGGCGCAAGCAGATGCAGGTGGTGTTCCAAGACCCCTATGGCAGCCTCAGCCCGCGCATGTCGGTGCAGCAGATCATCAGCGAGGGCCTGGAAGTGCACGCGCCGTGCAGCCTGGCCGAGCGTGACGCGCAAGTCATCCAGGTACTCAAGGACGTGGGCCTGGACCCCGCCAGCCGGCATCGCTACCCCCATGAGTTTTCCGGTGGCCAGCGCCAACGCATCGCCATTGCCCGCGCCCTGGTACTCAAGCCAGCGCTGATGTTGCTCGACGAACCCACCTCGGCCCTCGACCGTACAGTGCAGAAACAAGTGGTGGCGCTGCTGCGCGAACTGCAGGACAAATACGGCCTGACCTACCTGTTTATCAGCCATGACCTGGCGGTGGTGCGCGCCATGGCCCATGACATGATCGTGGTCAAGGATGGCAAGGTGGTGGAGCGTGGCGCGAGCCATGATGTGTTCGAATCGCCCCAACACCCCTACACCAAAGAACTGCTGGCAGCAGCGCACATCCCCTTGTGATGATTAACAGGATTTTGCCTCCATGAGCACTAGCCTCAAGGACTACCAACAGGTTCGCGGCCTGGCCATCCAGTCGCTGTTCGAGATCATCGAGCAGTCCAGCGAGGGCACGGTTATCGTCGACCGCGATGCGAATATCGTGTGGATGAACGAGCGTTACGCCAAGCGTTTTGGCCTCCAGAACGCCGACCAAGCCATCGGCCAGCCTTGCGAGCAGGTGATTTCCAACAGCCTGCTGCGCCAGGTGGTGCGCAATGACCGGCCGATCCTGCTGGACATCCAGGACACCCCCAAGGGCCCGCTGGTAGTGATGCGCCTGCCAATCCACGACGAGGCCGGGGCGGTGATCGGCGCGATTGGCTTTGCGCTGTTCGATGAACTGCGCAACCTGTCGCCGTTGATCGAGCGCTACCTGAGCATGCAGCAGGAGCTGGCCTCCACGCGCTCGCTGCTGCGTTCGCGGCAAAGCAAATACAATTTTGCGCACTTTATCGGCACCAGCGCCGCCAGCCTTGAGGTCAAGCGCCGGGCGCGGCGCAGTGCGAGTGCCGAGTCGCCGGTATTGCTGCTCGGGGAAACCGGCACCGGCAAGGAACTGCTGGCCCAGGCCATTCACGGCGCATCGCCCCGGGCGCACAAAGCCTTTGTGAGCATCAACAGCGCGGCGATCCCCCATGACCTGCTTGAAGCCGAATTCTTCGGCACCGCACCCGGCGCCTTTACCGGTGCCGACCGCAAGGGTCGCCCCGGCAAGTTCCAGATTGCCCAGGGCGGCACGTTGTTTCTCGATGAAATCGGCGACATGCCGCTGCCACTGCAAAGCAAATTGCTGCGGGTGTTGCAGGAAAAGGAATTCGAACCGGTGGGCTCCAACGAGATGCTGCACAGCGATGTGCGGGTGATTGCCGCGACGTCCATGGACTTGGAAGCGGCGATCAAGCGTGGCGAGTTTCGCGCCGATCTGTATTACCGCCTCAACGTGCTGCCGATCCAAGTGCCGCCGCTGCGTGAACGGCTGGAGGATATTCCGGCGCTGAGCGAGGCGATTCTTGAGGAGTTGCGCAGCCAGCACGAACTGGACCGCGATGCCCTGGCGCTGTTGGCCCAACATGCCTGGCCGGGCAATATCCGCGAGCTGCGCAATGTGCTGGAGCGGGCGGCGTTGCTCAGCGATGACTTGGTGTTGAATGCCGAGGAGATACGCACAGCGATTGGCACTTTTACGCCGGTTGAACGCCGTGCGCTGGTGTCGATGGAGGAAGAGACATTCAGTGCGGCACGGGAACGGTTTGATCGGCAGGTGATCGCAGCCGCGCTCACGGCGTGTGAAGGGAATGTGGTAGAGGCGGCCAAGCGGTTGGGGCTTGGGCGGTCGACGTTGTATAAAAAAATGCTGGCGCTTGGAATAACCCAGCCTCATTAAAGAGACTACATTCCCACTATGGAGACAATCCTGTGTGGGAGCTGGCTTGCCTGCGATAGTGTTGGTTCAGCTAGGGAATATGGCACTGTTACAGCGCTATCGCAGGCAAGCCAGCTCCCACAAGGGATCTCCACTCGTCTCTCGTTTGAGACTGCCTTCTGGAAAACCGTCGTTAAAAAGTAAATAAATTCATATATATCAACAACTTAAAAATCTGGCACACATCTCGCTTTAGCTCCCTCCCAAAGCCTCACCCCACAACAATAACAATCCGATGGAGACACACCATGAGTGTGATCATTGCCCTGGCCGCGCTCGCGCTGCTGATGCTGGCCGCCTACCGTGGCTATAGCGTTATCCTGTTCGCCCCCATCGCCGCCCTTGGCGCGGTGCTGCTCACCGACCCATCCGCCGTCGCACCCGCCTTTACCGGGGTGTTCATGGAAAAAATGGTCGGTTTTATCAAGCTGTATTTCCCGGTATTCCTGCTCGGTGCGGTGTTCGGCAAGCTCATTGAGCTGTCGGGGTTTTCGCGCTCGATCGTGGCCGCTGCGATCCGATTGCTCGGCACGCGCCAGGCGATGCTGGTGATCGTGCTGGTCTGCGCCCTGCTCACCTACGGTGGCGTGTCGCTGTTCGTGGTGGTGTTTGCGGTGTACCCGTTTGCCGCCGAGATGTTCCGCCAGAGCAATATCCCCAAGCGCCTGATCCCGGCGACCATCGCCCTCGGCGCCTTCTCGTTCACCATGGACGCCCTGCCCGGTACGCCGCAGATCCAGAACATCATCCCCAGCACCTTCTTCAACACCACCGCCTGGGCAGCGCCGTGGCTGGGGCTGATCGGCACGATCTTCGTGTTTTGCGCCGGCATGCTCTACCTCGCACGCCAGCGCAACAAGGCACAGCGCGCGGGTGAAGGTTATGGCACCGAGTTGCGCAATGAGCCCGAAACCGCCGACAACCTGAGCTTGCCCAACCCGTGGCTCGCGTTGTCGCCGCTGATCCTGGTGGGGGTGATGAACCTGTTGTTCACCCACTGGATCCCGCAGTGGTACGGCAAGACCCACAGCCTCAGCTTGCCGGGCATGAGCGCGCCGGTGACCACCGAAATCGCCAAGCTCACCGCGATCTGGGCGGTGCAGGCGGCGTTGCTGGTGGGGATTATCGTGGTGCTGGTGTTCGGCTTCTCGGCGATCAAGAGCAAGCTGGCCGAAGGCAGTAAAAGCGCGGTAAGCGGTGCATTGCTTGCGGCGATGAACACCGCGTCGGAATATGGATTTGGCGCCGTGATCGCCTCGCTGCCAGGCTTTCTGGTACTGGCGGACTGGCTCAAGGGCATCCCCAACCCGCTGGTCAACGAAGCGATCACCGTGACCTTGCTGGCCGGTATCACCGGCTCCGCTTCGGGCGGCATGAGCATCGCCCTCGCCGCGATGTCCGAGAGCTTTATTGCAGCCGCCCACGCGGCCAATATCCCCCTTGAGGTGCTGCACCGAGTCGCGGCCATGGCCAGCGGCGGCATGGACACCCTGCCCCACAACGGCGCGGTGATCACCCTGCTGGCGGTCACCGGGTTGACCCACCGCGAAGCCTACAAGGACATTTTTGGCATCACGATCATCAAGACCCTTGCGGTGTTCGTGGTGATCGGCACTTTCTACGCCACCGGCATTGTGTGAGGTTTTCATGACAACTTTGAATGGCAAGACCGCCCTGGTCACCGGCTCCACCAGCGGCATCGGCTTAGGGATTGCCCTGAGCCTGGCCAAGGCCGGCGCCAACCTGATTCTCAACGGCTTTGGCGACGCCAGCGCGGTGATCGCCCAGGTGCAGGCGTTTGGCGGCAAGGTCGGGCATCACCCGGCCGACGTCAGCGACCCCGCGCAAATCGCCGACATGCTCGCCTACGCCGAGCGCGAGTTCGGTGGCGTGGACATCCTGGTCAACAATGCCGGTATCCAGCATGTGGCAGCGGTAGAAGACTTCCCTGTGGAGCGCTGGGATTCGATCATCGCCATCAACCTGTCCTCGGTGTTCCACAGCACACGCCTGAGCTTGCCGGGCATGAAGGCCAAGGGCTGGGGGCGCATCGTCAATATCGCCTCGGTGCATGGGCAAGTCGGCTCAGTGGGCAAGGCGGCGTATGTGGCGGCCAAACATGGGGTGATCGGCCTCACCAAGGTGGTGGGCCTGGAAACCGCCACCAGCAATGTCACCTGCAACGCCATCTGCCCGGGCTGGGTGCTGACGCCGCTGGTGCAGAAGCAGATTGATGATCGCGTGGCTACTGGGGTAGACCCCCAGCAGGCGCAGCAGGATCTGTTGGCAGAGAAACAGCCGTCGCTGGAGTTTGTGACGCCGTCGCAGCTCGGGGAGCTGGTGCTGTTCTTGTGCAGTGAAGCCGGTGCACAGGTGCGCGGCGCGGCCTGGAACATCGATGGTGGCTGGCTGGCCCAGTAACTCAAACGCAGCCTATCTAATGTGGGAGCTGGCTTGCCTGCGATAGCATTGGGTCAGTTACCCGATCTATCACTGATACACCGCTATCGCAGGCAAGCCAGCTCCCACAATTTTAACAAGAGGCAGCTTATGTCCGACATCCTCTGGCAACCCTCCCCGGAACGCATCGCCAACACGCGCATGGATCAGTTCCGCCGCTTCATCAACCAGCGCCACGGCGTGCAGCTCCACGACTACCCTGCCCTGCACCAATGGAGCATCGACCAGCGCCCGGACTTCTGGCAGGCGATTGTCGCGTTCTTCGACGTGCAGTTTCGCAGCCCGCCCAGCGTCACGCTGATCGAAGACATCGAGATGCCCAGCGCCCAATGGTTTCCCGGCGCCACCCTGAACTTCGCCGAACACCTGTTGCGCCGCCGTGACGATCATCCTGCGGTGGTGGCTGTCAGCGAAGACGGCCAACGTGAACAATTGAGCTATGCGCAACTGGCGGAACAGGTTGCCGGCCTGCAAAAAAGCCTGCGGGCGGCCGGGGTCGGCATAGGTGACCGGGTGGCCGCGTGTATGCCCAACACCTGGCAAACCCTGGTTGGCATGCTCGCCACCACCAGCCTCGGTGCGATCTGGTCGTGCTCCTCGCCAGACTTCGGCACCCAGGGCGTCATCGACCGTTTCGGCCAGATCGAGCCCAAGGTGCTGATCACCTGCGCAGGCTACCGCTATGCCGGCAAGCACATCGACCAGAGCGCCAAGCTCAATGAAATCCTTGAACGCCTGCCCTCCCTGCAACAGCTGATCATCGTGCCTTACGCCAAGCCCGAAGCGCAGGCTGGGGACTACACCACCCACGCCCACGTCGCGCTGTGGGACGACTTCTATCAAGCCGGCGGCGAACCGGAATTTGTCGCGGTGCCGTTCGATCACCCGCTGTATATCCTTTATTCCAGCGGCACCACCGGCATCCCCAAGTGCATCATCCACGGCACTGGCGGCGTATTGCTGACGCACCTCAAGGAGCACGGCCTGCATGCCGACCTGAACCGCGAGGACTGCCTGTTCTACTACACCACCTGCGGCTGGATGATGTGGAACTGGCTGGTGTCGGTGCTGGCGATCGGCGCCACCGCGGTGCTGTACGACGGCTCACCGTTCCACCCCGGCCCCGAACGCTTGATCGACCTGATCGATGCGGAAAAAATCAGCGTGTTCGGCACCAGCCCCAAATTCCTCGCCACCCTGGAAAAGTCCGGGTTGCAGCCGCGCCTGAGCCACGATCTGGGCAGCCTCAAGGGCTTGATTTCGACCGGCTCGCCGCTGTCGCCCCAGAGTTACGACTATGTGTACCGCGAGATCAAGGCTGAGCTGTGCCTGTCGTCGATGTCTGGTGGCACCGACATTGTCTCCTGCTTTGTGATCGGCAACCCGGTCCTGCCGGTGCGGCGCGGTGAGATGCAATGCAAGAGCCTGGCCATGGCCATCGAAGTGTGGGACGACCAGGGCCGGCCCCTGATCGGAGAGAAAGGCGAACTGGTGTGCACCCGGCATTTCCCTGCCATGCCCATCGGGTTGTGGAACGACCCGCAGCAGCAGAAACTGCGCGCTTCGTATTTCAGTCAGTTCCCCGGTGTATGGGCCCAGGGTGACTATGCCGAGCAACGCGCCAACGGCAGCCTGTTGATCCACGGGCGTTCCGATGCGGTGCTCAACCCCGGCGGCGTGCGCATTGGCACCGCCGAGATTTATCGCCAAGTGGAAAAGGTCCCGCAGGTGCTGGAAAGCCTCGCCATCGGTCAGCGTTGGCAGGACGACGTGCGCGTGGTGCTGTTTGTGCGCCTGGATGATGGAATTGAACTGGACGAAGCGCTGCAACAGCAGATCCGCCAGGTGATTCGCGCCAACACCACACCGCGCCATGTGCCGACCAAGATCCTCGCTGTCACGGATATCCCCCGCACCATCAGCGGCAAAATCGTCGAATTGGCGGTGCGCAACGTGGTGCATGGTGAGCCGGTGAAAAACACAGATGCCCTGGCCAACCCCCAGGCACTGGAGCAATTTCGCGACAGAGCTGAGCTGGCTTATTAGATGAAAGGTTTCAGCGCTGATGCAGCGTTTTGAAGAAAAACCCTCAAGGCATGCTATTTTTCCGGGGTAGTCACCCGTTGTCTTTCCTTGGGACAATGGGTGTTGTCATTTTTCAAAGCGTCATGCTCAGGGCTTTTTATGAATGGAACATCCACCGGTAGCGAAGCCGCTGCGTTGATCAAGCGGCTGGACTGGGCGCAAAGCCCCCTCGGTGAGGCCAGTGAGTGGCCGCAAAGCCTGCGCACTGCCGTCGATATCGTCGTGCATTCGCCCATGCCGATGGTACTGCTGTGGGGCCCGCACCTCACGCAACTCTATAACGATGGCTTTGCACACCTGATTGGTAGCAAGCACCCCGGCGCCTTGGGCCAGCCGGCGCACCACACCTGGCCAGAGCTTGAAAGCTTCGCCGCGCCGGTCTACGACGCCGTGCTCGGCGGCCAGGTGCGTACCTTCAGCGAGCAACGCTTTGTGCTGCACCGCCAGGGCTGCGATACCGAAATCTGGCTGGACCTGACCTACAGCCCGGTGCGCGACGAAAGCTGCCGGGTGGCCGGCATCCTGGTCACGGCCATTGAAACCAATGAGCGGCGCAGCAAAACCCTCGAACTGCAACAGCGTTCCGAAGCAAGCCTCAAGGCCCAGCACAACACCGAGCAACGCCTGCAACTCGCGTTGGCGGCCACCGACGCGGTGGGTACCTGGGACTGGGATATCGGTGAAGACCGTTTCATCGCCGACGCCCATTTCGCCTACCTGCATGGCGTCGACCCCAACGATTCAAGCCTGCTGCCCATCAGCGCCTACCTGCACGGCGTGCATCCCGAAGACCGGGGCACGGTGACGCGCAGCATCAAGCATTGCATCACCCATGGCACCGAGTACGCCGAGGAATACCGCCTGCAACAGGCCGATGGCCAGGTGCGCTGGGTGTTCGCCCGTGGCCGCTGCTACAAGGACCAACAGGGCCGGCCGGCGCGGTTCCTCGGCGCCGCGCTGGACCTCACCGAGCGCAAAAACACCGAACAGGCCTTGCGCCAGAGCCAGACCGAGCTGCAACTGATCATCAACGCCATGCCGGTGTTGATCGGCTACGTTGACCACGAACAGCGTTTTCGCCTCAACAACAGCGCTTACCTCGAGTGGTATGGCAAGACGCCCCAGGAGCTGTACGGCAAGACCATCCGCGAAGTGCTCGGCGACGAGGTGTATGCCGGGCGCGCAGACAAGATCGCCGCCGCGCTCAAGGGCAAGGCGTGCAGCTTCATGACGGTGACGCCTCATCGCGATGGCCGCCCCCGCCATGCGCTGATGAAGTACCTGCCGCGCTTTAGCAGTGACGGCTCGGTGAATGGTTTTTACATCTTTGTGATCGACGAGACCGAACGCAAGCTCACCGAAGAAGCCCTGCGCCACCTCAACGAGAACCTTGAAGAACGCGTGGCCCAGCGCACCCAGGCGCTGGCCGAGGCCAACCAGCGCCTGCAGAACGAGATGTTCGAGCGCGAACGTGCAGAAGATGCCCTGCGCCATGCGCAGAAGATGGAAGCGGTCGGCCAGCTCACCGGCGGTATCGCCCATGACTTCAACAATATGCTCACCGGCATCATCGGCAGCCTGGACCTGATGCAGCGCTATATTGCCGACGGGCGCAGCGACGATATCGGCCGTTTTGCCGATGCTGCCGTGTCCTCCGCCCACCGTGCCGCCGCCCTCACCCACCGGCTGCTGGCGTTCTCGCGGCGCCAGTCACTGGACCGTCGCCCCACCGACCCCAACCAACTGGTGGCGTCCCTGGAAGACCTGTTCCGGCGCACCAAGGGCGCGCATATCGAACTCAAGGTACAACTGGGCAAGGACATCTGGCCGGTGAACACCGACGCCAGCCAATTGGAAAACGCCCTGCTCAATCTGGTGATCAACGCCCGCGACGCCATGCCCGACGGCGGCGAGCTGCTGATCGAAACCGCCAACAGTTACCTGGACGGCACCGACATCACCACCCTGGAACCGGTCAAGGCCGGCGACTATGTGATGCTTGGCGTGAGCGACAACGGCAGCGGCATGGCGCCGAAAATCCTCGCCAAGGCGTTCGACCCGTTCTTTACCACCAAGCCCATCGGCCAAGGCACTGGCCTTGGGTTGTCGATGATCTACGGCTTTGCCCAGCAATCCGGCGGCCATGTGACCATCCAGAGCGAACCGGGCCAGGGCACCTGCGTGCGCCTGTACCTGCCGCGTTTGTATGGCACGGCGCTGGAAAGCAGCCTGCCCGCCAGCCTGACCGAAGCGCCCGTGGCCCTGGCCGGTGAAGCGGTGGTGGTGGTCGAGGACGACCCGGCGGTGCGCATGCTGGTGGTCAATGTGCTCGACGAACTGGGCTACACCGCGCACCAGGCGGCGGATGCGCGGGCAGCGCTGCCGTTGCTGGAGTCGGATTTGCGTGTGGACTTGCTGGTGACCGACGTTGGCTTGCCCGGCATGAACGGCCGGCAACTGGCGGAAATCGCCCGCCAGCATCGCCCAGGCCTGCGCGTGCTGTTCATGACCGGTTATGCCGAGAAAGCCGCCGAGCGCCAGGGGTTCCTGGAGGACGGTATGGACATGGTCGCCAAGCCTTTTTCCATTGACCTGTTGGCCAACAAAATCCGTAGCATGATCGGCGTCGAGGCCTGAGTTCAGGCATAATCGCGCGCCGTCGCACAGCTGGTAGAGCCCCATGAAAGCCCAAGCCCGTCATATCCTGGTGAAAACCAGCGAAGAAGCCGAACAACTCAAGCAGCGCATTGCCAAGGGCGAAGCCTTTGATGTGCTGGCCAAGAAGTACTCCACCTGCCCGTCGGGCAAACGCGGTGGTGACCTGGGCGAAGTGCGGCCCGGGCAGATGGTGGGGGCGATTGATGCGGTGATCTTCAAGAAACCGGTGAAGGTGGTGCACGGGCCGATCAAGAGCAAGTTTGGGTATCACTTGGTGCAGGTGTTTTACCGGGATTGAGTGGATGGCTTCAGTCCGCTATCGCAGGCAAGCCAGCTCCCACATTTAGCAGTGCACACCCACTCAAATGTGGGAGCCGGGCTTGCCCGCGATCCGCCGCAGGCGGCCATTCATCTCGGTATTAAAGCCCCCGGCACCTGAATCACCCGGCTCGCCAGCCGATGCCCCGCCAAGGCAGCTTCTTGCGGCGAGCCACCCTTGAGCCGACAGGCCAGATACGCCGCACTGAACGAATCCCCCGCCGCCGTGGTGTCCACCACCTTCTCCACTTTCAACGCCGGCACCGCACAGCGCTCGCCCGCGCAACGAATCAGGCACGCATCCGCTCCCCGCTTGAGCACCACTTCTGCAATCGACGGGTACGCCGCAAACACTTGCTCGCTATCCTCATAGCCAAACAACGCGCGCTCGTCATCCTCGGTGAGCAAGGCAATGTCCACTTCGGCCAACACCCTGCGATACGCCTCACGAGCCGTTTGCACATCAGCCCACAGCCGGGGCCTGTAGTTGTTATCGAACACCACCCTGGCGCCGCGCCGGCGGGCTTCGATCAGCGCCTGCAGTAAGCGCTCACGCCCAATGTTCCCCAGCACCGCCAGGGTAATGCCGCTGAAATACACCACGTCATAGCCCGGCAAGGCCGCCAGGACCGGCTCGGCGGCGGGCGTGGTGAAGCAGTCGCGCACGGCCGCTTCGTTGCGCCAGTAGAGGAATTTACGTTCGCCCTGGGCGTCAGTCTGGATGCAATACAAGCCCGGCAGGCGCCCAGGCAGACGCTGGACCCTGTCCAGGCCAAGGCCTTCGGCGCGCCAATGCGCGCACATGGCATCGCTGAAGCTGTCATCGCCCAGGGCGGTGACGTAGTCAACGCTGCCGGCATCGCCCAGCTCGCGGCGCAGGTACACCGCGGTGTTCAGGGTGTCGCCGCCGAAGCTCTGGTGCAGGCTGCCGTCGGCGCGGTGTTGCAGTTCGATCATGCATTCGCCGATGAGGGCGATGCGGGGGTGGGTGTTCATGGCAAAGTTCTCAGGTGTGCTGGAGGGCCCCATCGCGGGCAAGCCCGACTCCCACATTCGACTGCATTCCTTCAGTTAAAACGCGGTCACTGTGGGAGCTGGCTTGTCGGGTCGCCGCATCGCTGCGATAGCCGCGACTCGGTCTAGAAGCAGGTACGAAGAGACTCGACCACCTGCAACTGCTCATCCACCAGGCACCCCACCTGCCATTTATCAAAGGTCAGGCAAGGATGGGACGTACCAAAGGAAATGATGTCGCCAATACGCAATTCAACCCCCGGCGCCACGGTCATGAACGCATGCTGGTCCATTACCGCCGTGACCTTGCACCCGCTCACATCATCACCTTGCGCCGGCACGATCCCGGCCCTGTAGCGCTTGAGCGGCACTGGCAAACCGGCGTCGTAGGCCACGTCGCGCTTGCCCAGGGCAACCACCGCAAAACCAGGCTCCGGCAGCGACTGCACATGCGCCCAGACTTCCATTGCCGGGCGCAGGCCCTCGTTGAGGTCGCTGCGGCGTTCGAGTACGCAGCACTGCGCCTCTTTATAGATGCCATGGTCGTGGGCCACGTAACTGCCAGGGCGCAACACGCTGAGGAAACGGCCGGCGGCGTTTTGCGTTTCGAACGACTCGGCGATCAGGTCGTACCAGGCCGAGCCCGATGCGGTGATGATCGGCTTGGGCAGGTCGAACAGGCCGCTGTCTTGCAGCTCCACCGCCAGGCTCACCAGGCTGGCGGCGAAGGCGCGGATACCGCTGATGGCTTGCTCGCCGTGGATTACGCCTTCGTAACCCTCGATACCGGTGAGGGCCAATGCCGGCTGGGCCTGGATCGCCTTGGCCAGGTCGCGCACTTGCTGCTCGCTGCGGCAGCCGCACCGGCCACCGACCACGCCGTACTCGATCATCACGTTGAGGCGCTGGCCACGGGCGGCGAAGAACAGGCCCAGGTCGGCGACGTTATCCGGGTGATCGACCATGCAATGGAAGTCAAAATCCTTGTCGGCCAGCAGGTCCGCGATCAAGGCCATGTTCGCCGCGCCCACCAGTTGGTTGGCCATCAGCACGCGACGCACGCCGCTGGCGTAGCCGGCGCGGGTCTGCACGGCGGTAGCGAGGGTGATGCCCCAGGCACCGGCGGCGATCTGGCGCTGGAACAGCGCGGGCATCATGCTGGTCTTGCCGTGGGGCGCCAGCTCGGCGCCGCTGCTGCGGACAAAGTCCTGCATCCAGCGGATGTTATGTTCCAGGGCGTCACGGTGCAGCACCAGGGCCGGCAGGCTGACATCGCGAACCAAATGGGCACCGACGGCGGCGGCACCTTTTTCAACGGCATTGAGGGCAGACATGGAAAACTCCTATTCGTTGATGCGCCGGGCCAGGCTGTTGGCACTGTCGATCAGTACCCGGCGATAGTCGTGGTAGTTTTTGCTCGCATCAGCCCGAGGAGCGACGATGCACAGGGTCGCGATGCTGATGCCCTGGGCATCGCGCACCGGGGCGGCAAAGCAGTGGGTGAAGGTGTCGGCCACACTGTCGAAGGAGAAGAACCCATCCAGACTGGCCTGGCGTATCTGCGCCAGGAAAGTGTCCAGCGGCAGGCGCAGGCCATCCGGCAGGATGAAATCGTCGGGATCGATCAGGTCGACGATCTGCTGATCGCTCAAATGCCCCAGCAACAAGCGTCCCGAGGCAGTCCACGGAATGGGCGCGTTTTCACCGATGTCCGAAGAAATACGGAAATGCCGCTGGCCCTCGCGCATCAGCGCCACCGTGTATTTGCGCCCGTTGAGCAGGCACATCTGCGCGGTTTCGTGGGTCTGGCTGACGATCTCCTGCAAGGCGTGGTCGGCCTCGCGGGTCAGATCGAAGTGACGCAAGTGTGCCTGGCCGAGGAAATACAGCTGACGCCCCAGATACACGTGGCCGTCCTTGCCCACGGTCTCCAGGATGCGCCGCTCCAGCAACGACGCCACCAGTTCGTAGACCGTGGATTTGGGGCTGCCAATGCCGCTGGCAATATCATTCGGGCGCAGGGGTTGGCCGATTTCCTTGAGAAAATCGAGGATATCGAACGCACGGTCCAGGCCTTTGGCGCGGCGTTTGATGGTGTCTTCGGTCATGGCAGTGGCGGGTCCCGTCAAAATTCTAGGGTCTGGCAGAGATCTCCTGTGGGAGGGGGCAAGCCCCCCTCCCACAGCTGACTTGCTGTGGTCTTTAGAGTGGGGGGATTTAGCCCTTTTTCTTGTAGGCCACGCAATCGATCTCGACCTTGCAATCGACCATCATATTGGCCTGCACGCAGGCGCGCGCCGGGGCGTGTTCCGGGGTGAAGTATTCGCCGAATACCTTGTTGAAACTCCAGAAGTCCCGTGGGTCTTCCAACCATACGCCCACCCGCACCACATCCTTGAGTTCGTAGCCGGCTTCTTCGAGGATCGTCACCACGTTGCGCATCGTCTGGCGGGTTTGCTCGATGATGCCGCCACTGATGATTTCACCGTCCACCGCAGGCACCTGGCCCGACACGTACAGCCAGCCATCGGCCTCCACAGCGCGGGCGAACGGACGTGGCTGGCCGCCACCTGCGGTGCTGCCGGTGCCGTAACGAGTAATGCTCATAAAGTTGCTCCTTGTTAAAAACGAATGTTCTTAAGAAATTCTGCCAGGCGCGGCGACTGCGGCCGTTCGAAGATGTCCTTCGCACTGCCCTGCTCTTCAATGCGGCCCTGGTTCATGAAGACGATCTGGTCCGATACCTCGTAGGCAAAGCGCATCTCGTGGGTGACCAACAACATGGTCATGCCCTCCTCCGCCAACCCCTTGATCACGCTGAGCACTTCGCCCACCAACTCCGGGTCGAGGGCCGAGGTGACTTCGTCGAACAGCATCAGGCTGGGGTTCATGGCAATGGCCCGGGCAATGGCCACGCGTTGTTGCTGGCCACCGGACAATTGGCCGGGAAAGTGGTTGCGGCGCTCCAGCAGGCCGACGCGGTCCAGCCATTTTTCGGCCAGCGCCACCGCTTCATCCTTGCCCATTTTCTTGACCTTGAGCAAGCCGAGGGTGACGTTCTGCAGCGCGGTCAGGTGCGGGAACAGGTTGAATTGCTGGAACGCCATGCCGGTCATTGCGCGGTGCTGGGCGATCACCCGCTCCGGGTGGCGTACACGCTTGCCGCCGACATCGCTGTAGCCGATGGACTCGCCATCCAGGGTGATCTGCCCGCCCTGAAACTCTTCCAGCAGGTTCACGCAGCGCAGCAAGGTGGTCTTGCCCGAGCCGCTGGAGCCGATCAACGTCACCACATTGCCGCGCTGCATGGACAGGTCGACGCCCTTGAGCACTTCCACCTGGCCGTATTGTTTACGCAGGCCACGAATGTCCAGCAGCGCTGGGTTGGTTTGAGCTTGGTTCATGGCAAGGCCACCCGCTTTTCAATGTAGCGCCCGAATAATTCGATGGCGTAGTTGATGACAAAGAACAGAAAACCGGCGAACAGGTAGAACTCCAGGGTCATGAAGGTGCGCGCGATCACCTGCTGGGTACTGAGCAGCAATTCGGCCACACCGATCACCGACAGCAAGGTGGAAGCCTTGACGATTTCCGTAGAGGAGTTCACCCAGGTCGGCAAGATCTGCCGCAGCGCCTGGGGCAGCAGCACATAGCCCAGGGACTGATAGAACGTCAGGCCAATCGCCTTGCCCGCTTCCAATTGCCCACGGGGAATGGCCTGCAGCGCGCCGCGCACGATTTCCGATACATGGGAGCCACAGAACAAGGTGAGCCCGACCGCACCGGCCTGGAACGCACTGATTTGCCAGCCAAGGGCCGGCAGCATGTAGAAACATGCCAACACCAGCACAAACACCGGCGTGCCACGGATCAAATCGACATACAGACGGAACGGCGCACGCATCCAGAACTTGCCGTAGGTCAGGATCAACCCGGCAACGATGCCGATCAGGGTGCCAAAGACAATCGCCAGCGCCGAGACCGCCACGCTGGCCTGGAAGCCGGCCCAGAGGGTCTCGCGGGCGATCCACAATTCATGCAGCCAACTGGGGGATTCGTACATGGGACCCTTCCTTAACGACGGATAGCCAAACGCTGTTCCAGGTAACGGAGCAGCATGGCAATCAGGTAACAGGCAGCCACGTAGAGCGCGGTCGTGACCAGCCAGGTTTCAATCACCCGGTAGCTTTCGACGTTGATCTTGCGGGCGTAATAGGTCAGCTCCGGCACCGCAATCGCGGCGGCCAGGGAGGTGTCCTTGAACAGCGAGATGAAGTTGTTCGAGAGTGCCGGCAACACGTTGCGCAGCATCACCGGCACGGTGATGTAAGCGCGGATCCGCCACTCGCCCAGGCCGATGGCCAGGCCGGCTTCCCGCAAGCCCTTGGGAATATTCACCAGGCCTGCGCGGAATACCTCGGTGAGATAGGCGCCGGCATACAGCGACAGGGTGATGATGAACGAGGGAATCTTATCCAGCCGAATGCCCAGGGAGGGCAAGGCGAAGTAGATCAACAGGATCAACACCAGGATCGGGGTGTTGCGCACCACGGTGACATACACCGAGGCAATAATACGCAACGCGCGGTGTCTGGAGAGCATGGCAAACGCCATCAACAGGCCGATCACGCAGCCGATGGCGATCGACAGCAATGCCAACTGCAACCCCAGGCCGAGCCCCGCCAGCAAGGTGTCGAAATCACGCCAGACGGCGGCAAAGTTCAACTGATAGTTCATGGTCAGCAGCACCTGAAGGGGGCGTGCTCAGGCGCGCCCCTGTTGTTGCGGGTCACTTGAATTCCACAGGAAAACCAATCGCCGGTTCTGGCAGGTCCACGCCGAACCACTGCTTGAACGAGGCTTTGTAGGTGGGGAATTCCACACCGGTCATGGCTTCGTGCAGCGCGGTGTTGACGAAATTCAGCCAGTCCTGGTCGCCGCGCTTGACCGCGCAGGCATAGGTTTGCGGGCTCCAGGCGTAGGTGGGGCTGCGGTAGCGGCCAGGGTTCTGCACCATCAGGTATTTGACCGAGGACTGGTCGGTGGCAGCAGCATCGGCGCGGCCTGAGTTCACGGCCTGGTACATCAGGTCAACGCTGTCGTACTGATCGACCTTGGCCTTGGGCAGTGCCTGGTGCACCAACTCTTCGGCATACACGTTCTGCAGCACAGCCACGGTGACGTCGTCGCCCGCCGCCTGCAGGTCTTCGATTTCCTTGTATTTGCTGTTATTGGGCAACAGCAAGCCGACGCCTTCCCGGTAGTACGGCAAGGTAAAGGCCACCTGCTGCGCACGGCTGGCGGTAACGGTGATGAACTGACAGCTCATGTCGACCTTGTCGGTGAGCAGGTTGGGAATACGTGCGTCAGACGACTGCACCACAAACTCCACCTTGCTCGGGTCATTGAACAAGCCTTTGGCCACGATGCGGCCGATGTCGATATCAAATCCCTGCAACTTGCCATCCGCTCCCTGGAAGTGCCACGGCGCATTGGTACTGCCTGTACCTACGATCAAGTGCCCACGCTTGAGCACATCATCGAGCTTGCTGTCCGCCGCCTGCACCACGCTGGCGAGGGAAGCCGATGCAGCGACGAGAAAAACACACGCTTTGAATACGGAAGGTCGGTGATGCATGACAAGCACTCCAGGGATTGTGTATTCCGCTATACCGGAACTTGGTATGTAACAACGGAACAGACAGCAGAAAGTGTGCCACAGGTACTGGAGGAAAAATATGTCGAGGTAAAAGTCTTTAGAGATCAGCGAGATAAAGATCGGATAGGCCCACGGGGTTGCACCGGCCTCGCAATCGGCTTGCTACTCAAAGCCACACACCGCTGTTACTGCGCACCCTTTTAGATCATTTGGGGCAGCAAGGTACACCTGTGAAGGTTGACAGTAGACGGTAGTCATCCACCGGCTTAGCGTTGGTAAAAACGACTGCGGCTTGAAGGGAGATCACCATGGGCGTTGCAACGAGCAGTATTTCCAGTGCCAAGGCGTTCGAACGGTTACTAAACACACCACGCCCGGTATTCATTCTGTTCGTTTCAGAACACTGCCCCGCCTGCGCGCAGGCAGGCCCCTTATTCGAACTGCACGCCTGGAGGCATCCCAGAATCGTGAGCCTGGTAGTCGATTGCGCGCACACGCCGAGGCACCCTGAAGTAACAGGCACCCCGACGCTGCTGATCTACCTGAATGGCGCCCTGGTAGAAAAATTCAAAGGCTTCGGCCCCCTGGAAGAGCAGGCGCCGTTTGTGCAGGACATCTTCAGCCGTTATGACCTGAGCAAGGGCGCAAATGCACTTGCGTCACTCGACGCTCCTCCACTTCAGCCACAGTCAAACGCCAGCCTTCATGCTCCAGGCTATCGCCCACCACCGGCAAGCGGTCAAGCAGGCTCATCACCAAACCTGCCAGGGTTTGATAATCCTCGGTCGTCACCGCCTTGAAGCCCGTGCGTTGACGCACCAGGTTGAGGTTCAAGGCACCATTGGCACGGAAGCCATCGCCTTGCTCGACAATATCGGGCCCTTCGATTTCGCTGGCATCGGGCAATTCACCGGCGATGGATTCCAGAATATCCGTCATGCTCAATACGCCCATGAAGTCGCCGAATTCGTTGATCACGAAAGCGATGTGAGTGGACTCCTGGCGCATCTGCTCCAGGGCATTGAGGATCGAAAAACTGTCCAGCAGGTTGATCGCCCGACGCGCCAGGTGTTCCAGGTTCGGCTCGTTGCCCGCCAGGTACTCCTTGAGTAACTCCTTCTTGTGCACAAAACCCAGGGGCTCATCCACCGCACCGTTACGGATCAACGGCAGACGCGAGTAGGACGAGTGCATCAGTTTCAGACGGATCGTCTCGGGGTCGTCCGCCAGGTCGATGCAATCAACCTTGGCCCTTGGCGTCATCAGGGTGCGAATCGGCCGCTCGGCCAGTTGCAGCACGCCGCTGATCATCACCCGTTCACGTCGGTCAAACAGCGGACCCTGCGCAGCATCCGGCTCGCCCAGCAGGTCAGCCACGTCTTCACCCACCTCTTCCACCGCCAGGCTGCGGCCGCCCAACAAGCGCATCACCGCATGGGCGGTACGCTCACGCACCGGCAACACGCCCTGCGCCGACTTCTTGCGACGGGCTCGGGCGATCTGGTTGAACACCTCGATCAGAATCGAGAAGCCAATGGCCGCGTACAAGTAGCCCTTGGGAATATGGAAGCCCAGGCCTTCGGCGGTCAGGGCGAAACCGATCATCATCAGGAAGCCCAGGCACAGCATGATCACGGTGGGGTGCGCATTGACGAAACGGGTCAGCGGCTTGCTCGCCACGATCATCAGGCCGATGGACACGATCACGGCGATCATCATCACCGCCAGCTCGTCGACCATGCCCACGGCGGTAATCACCGCGTCGAGGGAGAACACCGCATCCAGCACCACGATCTGCGCGACGATCGGCCAGAACATGGCGTAAGCCACACTGCCCTTGTGCTGCGCCACATGGCCTTCAAGGCGCTCATGCAATTCCATGGTGGCCTTGAACAGCAGGAATATACCGCCGAACAGCATGATCAGGTCACGGCCGGAGAAGCTCTTGTCGAACACCTCAAACAGCGGCTGCGTCAGGGTGACCAACCAGGAAATACTCGCCAACAGGCCCAGGCGCATCAACAGCGCCAGGGATAAACCGATCAAACGTGCACGGTCACGCTGCTCCGGCGGCAACTTGTCCGCCAGGATCGCGATAAACACCAGGTTGTCGATACCCAGTACCAGTTCCAGCACAATCAAAGTAGCAAGGCCGAGCCAGGCCGTAGGATCCGCTAACCATTCCATTTATAAATTCTCTGTCTTTAAAGTGTTCAGAACGCCGGGCACGGCAAAGTGCGGTCGTACGACCGGGACAAGGTTAGTTTGACGGAATACGGGGTGCTTCAGCGGGAACAGCGACAGCGGTTGTCTTGGGGAAAGACGACTGGGAGGCTCCGAGAGGGTGTTCATGCAAGTCCTGAAATGACAAAAGGACTTGAATCCTACATTCGAAATACAAATTTCCCACAACGCAAAACTATTACAAAACCTGTAAACCCCCATCAAAAGCACAGCAACTCTTGTGGGAGCTGGCTTGCCTGCGATGCAGGCACCTCGGTGCATCAGGTAGACCGGGTCGATGCAATCGCAGGCAAGCCAGCTCCCACAGAAAGCCTGCCCGCCTGCCAGATAGACGACTCATCAGGTTTTACGAGTGGCATCGTCCAGCGCCAGGATGGTGTGGGCATTGGTGACAGTGGTCGCCAGCGTATTGATCACCCCCGAACGCAACGCCCCCAAGGTCGCCGCCGCCTTGGTGTTCTCGCTGGCAATCGCCACCACATCCGGGATGCGAAACAGCTCCTGCACCGTCAACCCGATCACGCGCCCCTGGATGGCGTTGACCGCCGGCTGGCCGTGAATGTCGATAAAGTCATAACCCATCATGTCGCCCACAGTGCCAGACAACCGCGCCTGGGCGATTTCCTGGGGCGAGAACCAGCCCATGCGCACCATGTTGCTGTTCTCGCTCATGTCGCCGATGCCGATCAAGGCAATATCGGCACGCCGGGCGCGGTCAAGGGTCGAACGCACCGTGTCGTTGTTGATCAGCACCCCGCGCAGTTCCGGGTTGGCCACCAGCGCCGGGGCGTACAGGCTTTCACTTTCGCCACCAAAGCGCAGGGCCAGGCGTCGGCAGATGTGGTCAGGGTTCATGTATTCGCCGGCCTTGAGCGAACCGCCGATGGCACACACGAAAGTGCAGTTGCGGGTCACCGGCAGAAACACGTTATCGGCCACCGCGCCGACGTTACGCCCCATGCCTACGGCAACGATCATCCCATCACTCAGGGTCTTGTTGAGGTAGTTGGCCACCAGGCTGGCAACCGCCGAGCGCTGGGTGTCGGGGTCGCTGTGGTCGACCGCGATCAAGGCGCGGTCGAGCTTGAAGCGCTCCACCAGCGCCCGCTCCAGCTCGTTGTTCATCGCCGGGTGCTGCAACACGCGCACCTCGACGATCCCTTCATCCCGAGCACGCTTGAGCAGGCGGCTGACTTTTGCCCGCGACAGGTCAAAGCGCTTGGCAATGGCCTCCTGAGTGACGTTCTCAAGGTAATAGAGCATCGCCACTTCGGTCATCTGATCGATATCACTGGCCATGCGCTGGGTACTGTCACTCATGGGGACGGGCTTCCGTTTCGGCGTCAAAGGCGCATTCTCCCGACTCTTGCCCCGCGCCGTCCACTACTGATGCCCATCGCGCTCGATCGCATTGATGCGTTCGACCTTGGCCCCGGACCGCGCCGCTTCGAACTCCGAGGCCAAAAACGCACTGACGATGCTTTTGGCCAACTCCGCACCGATGACCCGCGCACCGATGGAGAGGATTTGCGCATCGTTGCTCTTGCGCGCCCGCTCCGCCGAGTAGGTGTCATGGGCCTGGGCCGCACGGATACCCAGCACCTTGTTGGCCGAGATGGCCATGCCTATGCCGGTGCCGCATACCAGCACACCGAGGCGCTGTTGCCCGGCATTGATGGCGGTGGCCACGGCCAGGGCGATGTCCGGGTACAGCACCGGCGCCGTTGAATGCGTACCGAAGTCGGTCACCGGGTATCCCAACGCCTCGATATGGCGCTTCAACAACTCTTTGAGCTCAAAACCCGCTTCATCACATCCGATAGCCACCGGGAAAGGTGTGTTCATGGCGCCAAACTCCACTGACCAAATGATCACTTAGTGAAATATCTCTCACTCATTTCGCAAGCATTCACCCCTTGCTGTCAAGCGAGATTTAACTGACCTGCCAGTCAAAGCCCTATACCAAGGCAATAACCGCGTCAAAGATGAGAATCACACCTTTTAAGTGAAAGAGATTGACTGATCAGAATTTCATTTGATACACATATGATCACAGCGAAACATGACTGTGCGACCTAATAAGAATTCACAGCACGAGGACACGCCGATGGCCACGCCATTACTGCTCCAGGCTGAACACGTCGCCAAGGCTTACGCCGGGGTGCCAGCCCTGCGCGACGGGCGCCTTTCTCTGCGCGCCGGCAGCGTCCACGCCCTGTGCGGCGGCAACGGTGCCGGCAAGTCGACCTTCCTGAGCATCCTGATGGGCATCACCCAGCGTGACGCCGGCAGCATTCTGCTCAACGGCGCACCGGTGCAGTTCAATCGCCCGAGTGAAGCCTTGGCCGCGGGGATCGCAATGATCACTCAGGAGCTCGAACCCATCCCCTACATGACCGTCGCCGAAAACATCTGGCTGGGCCGCGAACCGCGCCGCGCCGGTTGCATCGTCGACAGCAAGGCCCTCAACCGCCGCACCCGCGAACTGCTCGAAAGCCTGGAGTTCGACGTCGACGCCACCAGCCCCATGCACCGCTTGAGCGTGGCGCAGATGCAATTGGTGGAAATCGCCAAGGCGTTCAGCCATGACTGCCAGGTGATGATCATGGACGAGCCCACCTCGGCCATCGGCGAGCGCGAGGCCGAAACCCTGTTCAAGGCGATTCGCCGCCTTACCTCGCGCGGTGCCGGCATCGTGTACGTGTCCCATCGACTGAGCGAACTGGCGCAGATCGCCGATGACTACAGCATCTTCCGTGATGGCGCCTTTGTCGAAAGCGGGCGCATGGCCGATATCGACCGCGACCACCTGGTGCGCGGCATTGTCGGCCAGGAACTGACGCGCATCGACCACAAGGCGGGCCGCGAATGTGCGGCCAGCACCTGCCTGCAAGTCGACAACCTGAGCCGCAACGGTGAGTTCCACGACATCAGCCTGCAGCTGCGCCGTGGCGAGATTCTCGGCATTTATGGGTTGATGGGCTCCGGGCGCAGTGAATTCCTCAATTGCATCTACGGCCTGACCGTGGCGGATTCCGGCAGCGTTACCTTGCAAGGCAAGCCCATGCCCATCGGGCAGCCCAAGGCGACCATCGACGCCGGCATGTCGCTGGTTACCGAAGACCGCAAGGACAGCGGCCTGGTGCTGACCGGCAGCATCCTGTCGAACATTGCACTGTCGGCCTATAAGCGCTTGTCGAGTTGGTCGCTGATCAACGCACGTAAAGAAGCGCAACTAGCCGAGGAGATGGTCAAGCGCTTGCAGATCAAGACCAGCTCCCTGGAGCTGCCGGTGGCATCAATGAGCGGCGGCAACCAGCAAAAGGTGGTGCTCGCCAAATGCCTGTCCACCGAGCCGGTATGCCTGCTCTGCGATGAACCCACCCGCGGCATCGACGAAGGCGCCAAACAGGAGATCTACCACCTGCTCGACCAGTTCGTGCGCGCCGGTGGCGCAGCCATTGTAGTGTCGTCGGAAGCACCGGAACTGCTGCACTTGAGCGACCGCATCGCCGTCTTCAAAGGCGGCCGGCTGGTCACTATCAGCACCGACACCGCCCTTTCCCAGGAAGCCTTGTTGAGTCTCGCCTCATGAATGCCAAAACCATCGTTGCTCCCGTTACTGCCGCGTCGCGCAACCGCCTGCGCCTGTCCCTCGACCGCTTCGGCCTGCCGCTGGTGTTTATCCTGCTGTGCGTGGTGATGGCGTTTTCCAGCGAATACTTCATGACCTGGCGCAACTGGATGGACATCCTGCGCCAGACCTCCATCAACGGCATTCTCGCCGTGGGCATGACTTATGTGATTTTGACCAAGGGCATCGACCTGTCGGTGGGGTCGATCCTGGCATTCGCCGGGTTGTGCAGCGCCATGGTCGCCACCCAGGGTTATGGCCTGTTGGCGGCGGTCAGCGCCGGGATGTTTGCCGGTGCGATGCTCGGGGTGGTCAACGGTTTCATGATCGCCAACCTGTCGATCCCGCCGTTCGTGGCCACCCTCGGCATGCTCAGCATCGCCCGGGGCATGACCTTTATCCTCAACGACGGCAGCCCGATCACCGACCTGCCCGACGCCTACCTGGCCCTGGGTATCGGCAAGGTCGGCCCGGTGGGCGTGCCGATCATCATCTTCGCCGTGGTCGCGCTTATTTTCTGGATGGTACTGCGCTACACCACCTACGGCCGTTATGTGTACGCAGTGGGCGGTAACGAAAAAAGCGCACGAACCTCCGGCATTGGCGTGCGCAAGGTGATGTTCTCGGTGTACGTGGTCTCGGGCCTGCTCGCCGGGTTGGCCGGCGTGGTGCTGTCGGCACGCACCACCTCTGCCCTGCCTCAGGCCGGGGTTTCCTATGAGCTGGATGCGATTGCCGCAGTAGTGATCGGCGGCACCAGTTTGTCCGGCGGTACCGGCAGCATTGTCGGCACGTTGTTCGGGGCACTGCTGATCGGCGTGATCAACAACGGCCTGAACCTGCTCGGCGTGTCCTCCTATTACCAGCAGGTCGCCAAGGGCCTGATCATCGTGTTTGCAGTACTGATCGACGTGTGGCGCAAGAAGAAACGCTGAAGAACGACCCATAACAATAACTGGAGTTCTACTTATGAAACTGGGTACCACCCTGGCCGCTGCGGCGGCCCTCTCCCTGCTCGCCAGCAGTATCGCCCTGGCCGCCGACGGCAAGACCTACAAGATCGGCGCAGCCGTCTATGGCCTCAAGGGTCAGTTCATGCAGAACTGGGTCCGCGAGCTCAAGGAACATCCGGCCGTCAAGGATGGCACCGTGCAGTTGACCGTGTTCGACGGCAACTACGACGCCCTGACCCAGAACAACCAGATCGAAAACATGGTGACCCAACGCTACGACGCGATTCTGTTCGTACCGATTGATACCAAGGCCGGCGTCGGTACCGTCAAGGCCGCCATGAGCAACGACGTGGTGGTCATCGCCTCCAATACGAAAGTAGCCGATGCCAGCGTGCCGTATGTGGGCAACGACGACGTGGAAGGCGGCCGCCTGCAGGCCCAGGCCATGGTCGACAAGCTCAATGGCAAGGGCAACGTGGTGATCATCCAGGGCCCGATTGGCCAGTCGGCGCAGATCGACCGGGAAAAAGGCGAGCTGGAAGTGCTGGGCAAACACCCGGACATCAAGATCATCGAAAAGAAAACCGCCAACTGGGACCGCGCCCAGGCCATGACGCTCACCGAAGACTGGCTCAACGCCCACCCCAAGGGCATCAATGGCGTGATCGCCCAGAATGACGACATGGCCCTGGGCGCCGTGCAGGCGCTGAAGTCCCATGGCCTCACCTCCAAGGATGTGCCCGTGACCTCTATCGACGGCATGCCGGATGCGATCCAGGCGGCGAAAAAGGACGAAGTCACCACTTTCCTCCAGGATGCCCAGGCCCAGTCCCAAGGCGCGCTGGACGTAGCGTTGCGTGCCCTGGCCGGCGACGACTACAAGCCACAATCGGTGATTTGGGAGCGCTATGCCAAGGACCTGAAATGGGCCGACGGCACGGCCAAGAACTACATCCTGCCGTGGGTGCCGGTGACCAATGCCAATGCGGACGCGCTGTACAAGCAAGTCAGCGGCGGTAAGTAGTCAGTGGCTTGAAACACAGTCAACTGTGGGCGCTGGCTTGCCTGCGATGCAGGCACCTCGGTGCATCAGGTAGACCGGGTTGATGCAATCGCAGGCAAGCCAGCTCCCACATTGGACCGCGTTCTACCTTTTGATCTGTAACGGGAGTTACTCATGTCTGGTTTCTGGAACCAAGCCTTCGACCTCAGCGGCCGTTGCGCGGTGATCACCGGTGGCGCCGCCGGCATCGGCCTGGCCTGCGCCACTTTGCTGGCGGAACGCGGCGCAAGGGTGGCGCTGCTGGACCGCGATCCGGCCGTGGTCGAGGTGGCCGCCAGCCTGGGTGCCGGGCACCTGGGCATTGCCGTCGACCTCGGGAGGATCGACCAGATACAACCGACCGTCGACAAGGTGTTCGCGCACTTCCAACGCCTGGATTATCTGATCAACAGCGCAGGCGTGGTGCTGCTGGACAAGGCCATCGAGGTCAGCGAAAGCGCCTGGGACACCACACTGGACATCAACCTCAAGGCCAGCTTTTTCATGGCCCAGGCCTGTGCCAGACATATGCTTGCTCAAGGCAGCGGGCGCATCGTCAACCTGGCGTCCCAGGCCGCCGTGATTGGCCTGGACCGTCACGTCGCCTACTGCGCCAGCAAAGCCGCCATCGTCGGCATGACCAAGGTATTGGCCATGGAGTGGGCGCCGCAGATCAACGTCAACGCCATCTCCCCGACCATCGTCGAAACCGCCCTGGGCAAAAAAGCCTGGGCCGGCGAGGTGGGTGAGCGGGCCAAATTGCAGATTCCGGCAGGTCGCTTTGCCCAGCCGGAAGAAATCGCCGGGCTGGCGCTGTACCTGCTCAGCGACGCCGCACAGATGATCACCGGTGCCAACATGGTGATCGACGGCGGCTACAGCATTCAGTAATCATCGTTATGTCGTGAGGTTTTGTCATGTCCACCGTCACCGAACGCACACCTGAACAACTCGCCCCGAGCATCCCGAAAACCATGCAGGCCGTGGTCTGCCACGGCCCGGAAGATTACCGCCTGGAAACCGTCGACGTGCCCACGCCCGGCCCCGACGAGATCCTGACCAAAGTCGAGCTGTGCGGCATTTGCATGGGCGATATCAAGACCTATCGCGGCGCACCGTCCTTTTGGGGCGATGCCGAGCAACCGCGCTACGTGAAGCCGCCGATGATCCCCGGGCATGAGTTCGTGTGCCGCGTAGTCGCCCTTGGCCCAGGCGCCGAGAAACGCGGCGTGGCCGTGGGCGACCGGGTGATCTCCGAGCAGATCGTGCCATGCTGGGGCTGCCGCTTTTGCAACCACGGCCAGTACTGGATGTGCCAGAAGCACGACCTGTATGGCTTCCAGAACAATGTGCAGGGCGCCATGGCGCAATACATGATCTTCACCAAGGAAGGCATCATCCACAAAGTGCCGGAATCCATCGCCCCCGACGAAGCGATCCTGATCGAACCCTTGGCCTGCTCGCTGCACGCGGCGGAACGCGCCAACGTCGACCATGACGACATCGTGGTGGTCGCCGGCGCCGGCACCCTGGGCCTGGGCATCATCGGCGCAGTGCGGTTGCGCAACCCGAAAAAGCTCATTGTGCTGGACATGAAACCCGAACGCGCCGCCCTCGCCCTGCGCCTGGGCGCCGATGAAGTGTGGAACCCGGCCGAGGTGGACGTATTGGCAAAGATCCGCGAAATCACCGATGGCTACGGCTGCGATATTTATATCGAGGCGACCGGGCATCACAAGGCGGTGAACCAGGGCCTGGCGATGCTGCGCAAGCTGGGACGCTTTGTGGAATTCAGCGTGTTCAATGACGAGGCCACGGTGGATTGGTCGATCATCGGCGACCGCAAGGAACTGGATATCCTCGGCTCGCACCTGGGGCCATATATGTACCCAAGGGCCATAGACTTTATCGGCAACCGCAAGATCGACATGCGCGACGTGGTGACCCACAAGTTTGCGCTGGCGGACTTCAAGGAAGCCTTTGCAGTGATGGAACGCGGCGATAAATCGCTGAAGGTGGTGCTCGAACCCTGACCTCAGTAACAACACAAAACCCTGTGGGAGCAGGCAAGCCAGCTCCCACAGTGAAATAGTGCCACCCTTTAGAACAAGAACACAGGAACCGGCGTTATGAATCGAGTCATCAACGATCCCGACCAAGTGGTCGAAGACATGCTGCGCGGCATCCTGGTCGCGCACCCCGAACTGCGCCAGTACGAAAGCAACCCACGGGTCATCGTCAAGGCCAGACCGTCCGCCCAGGGCCGCGTCGGCATTGTCACCGGCGGCGGCTCCGGGCATGAGCCGGCGTTCCTCGGCTATGTTGGCCCGGGCCTGGTGGATGCGGTGGCCGTCGGCGAGATTTTTTCCTCGCCCACCGCCAAGAGCTTTTTCGATGCCTTCCGCGCCGCCGACCATGGCGCAGGTGTTGCCTGCCTGTATGGCAATTACGCCGGCGACAACATGAACGTGAAGCTGGCAATGAAAATGGCCGCCAGCAAAGACATGCGCATCCGCACCGTGGTCGCCAACGACGACGTGGCCTCCGCGCCCAAGGCCGATATTGCCAAGCGTCGCGGCGTGGCCGGGGAGATCTTCATGTGGAAGATCGGCGGTGCCGCCGCTGCCCAGCATTACGACCTGGACGGCGTGATTCGGGTGGCGCAGAAAACCGTCGACCACTGCCGCTCGATTGGTATCGGCCTTACGCCCTGCACGATCGCCGCGGTGGGCAAGCCGAACTTCCAGATTCCCGACGGCCAGATGGAGCTGGGTATCGGCCATCATGGCGAACCGGGCATCGAAGTCATCCCGATTGAAGCGGCCGCCGCCATGGCCGAGCGCATGCTGGCGCCGATCCTCGCCGACCGCGATTTCAGCCAGGACGACAGCGTGGTGGTGCTGGTCTCGGGCCTGGGCGCCACCCCGGTGATGGAGTTGTATATTTTCTACGCCGAGGTGGAAAAACAGCTCAAGGCCAAAGGTTTGAAGATTCACCGTTGCTACGTGGGCAACTACTTCACGTCCCTGGAGATGATGGGCGTGACCTTGACCCTGCTCGGCCTCGACGCCGAGCTGAAAACCCTGATCGACCAACCCTGCCGCTCCATCGGCATGACCCAGGCGGAGTGAATCATGAGCCAGCATTTTTCCACCCATGACGGTAGCGCCATTGTCGCCGACCTGGTCAGCGTGATCGTGGCCAACCGGGAGTACCTCAGCGAAGTCGACGGCGCTATAGGCGATGGCGACCATGGCATCAACATGGCCAAGGGCTTTGCCCATTGCGGCCGCACGATCGAAGGCCGCCAACTGACCCTGGCCGAAGCCCTGGATGAACTGACCCTGAGCCTGATGGAAGGCATCGGCGGCTCCATGGGGCCCTTGTATGGCAGCCTGTTTATCGGCATGGCCGACGAAGTGCGCGGCAGTGAAGACATCGACGCCGCCAGGTTCGCCCACCTGCTGCGCGGCGGCTTGACCTCGTTGCAGGACATCACCGAAGCGGGCGTGGGCGACAAGTGCTTGATGGACACGTTGATCCCGGCGGTGGAAGCCTTTGAACGGGCGCATGCAGCGGCGCGTTCTTTCAGCGATGCACTCGATGCGATGAAAAGCGCTGCTTCTCAAGGGCGGGATTCGACCAAGGACCTGGTGGCCAAGATTGGCCGAGCGAGTCGTTTGGGTGAGCGTTCCCTCGGTGTTCTGGATGCCGGGGCCGTGTCGTGCTGCCTGATCCTTACGCAGTTGGCGGACTCGATTAAACCCCGCTTGACCTGACATGATCGAAAAACCAATGTGGGAGCGGGCTTGCTCGCGAATGCGGAGTGTCAGCCAGCAAATCTATTGACTGATATACCGCATTCGCGAGCAAGCCCGCTCACAAGGGACTACCTGGTTTTCAGTACTGGGTTACCAGAACCGCTGCTGGGTCAAGCGGCTCCACCAGGTCAACAGCACCCGGTCCACCGAACCGCTGGCCGCCAGGCCCACGCGCTCTTGCAGGCTCTTACGCTCGGCATAGTGCAGGTGGAACACTTCGGCGGTCTTGGCCTTGGTGGCCAGGTATTCATCGCTGGTTTGCAGCTCATCGACCAGTTGTTTGTCGAGAGCGGCAACCCCCAACCACACTTCGCCAGTGGCCACCTCGTCAATCGCCAACTGCGGGCGGTAACGCGAGACGAAGTTCTTGAACAACTGGTGGGTGATGTCCAGGTCCTCCTGGAACTTCTCCCGGCCTTTCTCGGTGTTTTCGCCAAACACAGTGAGCGTGCGCTTGTATTCACCGGCGGTCAGCACTTCAAAGTCGATGTCGTGCTTTTTAAGCAGGCGATTGACGTTGGGCAACTGCGCCACCACACCAATGGAACCGAGGATGGCGAAGGGTGCACTGATGATCTTCTCGCCGATGCACGCCATCATGTAGCCACCGCTGGCCGCGACTTTGTCGATGCACACGGTCAACGGCACGCCGGCCTGGCGGATACGCGCCAGTTGCGAGGAGGCCAGGCCATAGCTGTGCACCATGCCGCCGCCGCTTTCCAGGCGTAACACCACTTCATCCTTGGGCGTGGCCAGGCTCAGCAGTGCGGTGATTTCATGGCGCAGGCTTTCGGTGGCCGAGGCCTTGATGTCACCGTCGAAATCCAGCACGAATACCCGTGGCTTGAGCTCGGGCTTCTTCTTGTCTTTCTTCTTTTCAGCCTTGCTTTCGGACTTGCGCAGGGCCTTGAGCTGGTCCTTGTCGAGCAGGCTGGACTCCAGGCGCTCACGCAAGCCCTTGTAGAAATCATTCAGCTTGCTGACCTGCAATTGGCCGGCGGATTTACGACGACCTTTGCTGCGCAGTGCTGCAAAGCTGATCAGTACCACCAGAATAGCGACCACCAGGGTGACGGTCTTCGCCAGAAAGCTCGCGTATTCGGCCAAAAAATCCATATGTCTCCTTAAAAAATGCACTGCGCCAGGCGCGGATGGCCCCAGCATACCGACGCCACTGCGAAGGAGCCAGTGATCAAACCGCCAGCAGGCGGGCTCCAACGCGCTTTTAAAACAAGCGTATGTTTTTTCATTGACAGCTCGCAGGCATCCTCATAACCTCGCCAGACTTTCAACGTACCGGGAAAACGGACGTGGGCAGCATTTATCTGATTCGACATGGCCAGGCTTCCTTCGGTGCAGACGACTATGACGTCCTCTCGCCCATTGGCGTGGAACAAGCGCAAGTGCTCGGTCGCCACCTGGCAGACCTGGGCATTGCGTTTGACCGCTGCATCGCCGGCGACCTGCGTCGCCAGCAGCACACTGCCAGCGCCACGTTCGACCAGTACAGCGCCCTGGGCTTGCCGGTTCCGGCATTGGAAACAGACAGTGCGTTCAACGAGTTCGACGGCGAGGCGATCATTCGCGGCCTGTTACCCGACCTGCTCAGCAGTGAGCCGGATGCCGTGCACATCCTGCGCAATGGCCCGCAGAACCGCAGCGAGTTCCAACGCATTTTCGCCCTGATCATCGAACGCTGGCTGGCCGGCACCTATGATCCGCCCGGGCTGGAAAGCTGGCTGGGGTTTGTCGAGCGGGTCCAGGGTGGTTTGCAGCGGATCCTTGAAGCCGCGAACCACACCGACAAAATCGCCGTATTCACCTCCGGCGGCACCATCACCGCCCTGCTCCACCTGATTACCCGAATGCCTGCAGCCCAGGCCTTCGAAATGAACTGGCAAATTGTTAACACCTCGCTCAACCAACTGAAGTTCCGTGGTCGCGAGGTGGCACTGGCTTCCTTCAACAGTCACGCCCACTTGCAACTGTTGAAGGCGCCGCAGCTCATCACTTTCCGATGAACTGCGGCCAACCGTGACCCCAAGGTCACTGGACTCTACCCTTAAGGATCGAAACCATGACTGACGTAGCTAAAGCAGTAGAAGCAATGAAAGCCAAATTCAACCCAAGCGCTGCCGAAGGCTTGGACCTGGTGTTCGGTTTCCGTATCGACGACAGCAAGAATTTCTCGCTGGTGGTCAAGGACAAGACCTGCGAACTCAAAGAAGGCGAAAACCCTGACGCTCAGGTCACCCTGGTGATGGACAGCGAGACCCTGGAAGGCATCGTCGACGGCTCCACCGACGGCATGCAAGCGTTCATGGGCGGCAAGCTGCGCACCGAAGGCGACATGATGCTGGCGATGAAGCTGAGCGAGCTGTTCCCTTCCTGATTCACGGGTAACCCTGAATCCTGATCCCGCCTCCCCAGGCGGGATTTTTTTGCCTGCATTCTCGCGGTGAATGAAGATCCCCTGTGGGAGCTGGCTTGCCTGCGATGGCATCTACTCCATTTGCCGGACGCACCGCGGTGCCTGTATCGCAGGCAAGCCAGCTCCCACAGAAAAGCAAATCCGTAGGACTGCTCAGGTTTTTGGCTGTAGCAACAACGCCACCAACGCGCTCCACCCGGTCTGGTGTGAAGCCCCCAGCCCTCGCCCTGTCTCACCATGAAAATACTCATGGAACAACACCAGGTCACGACTGGCCGGGTCTTCCTGCAACTGCGCATACCCCGCCATCGACGGCCGCACACCGTTTTCATCTTTAAGAAACAGCCGCGTCAGCCGCTCGCTGAGGCTGTCAGCCACTTCCTCGAGAGACGCCAGATACCCACTGCCCGTCGGGTACTCCACGGAAAAATGCTCTGCGTAATAGCGATGAAATTCGCGCAACGATTCAATCAGCATGTAATTGACCGGCATCCACAGCGGCCCGCGCCAATTGGAGTTGCCACCGTACAAGCGTGAGTCGGACTCACCGGGCTGGTAACTGGCACACAAGGTGTCGCCATTCATCTTCAACGCCAGGGGCTGCTCGGCGAACGCCTTGGACAGGGCGCGCACGCCAAAGGCCGACAAGAACTCCTGGTCATCCAGCATACGTCGCAGCAAATCCTTGGTGCGTTCACCGCGCAGCAGCGCCAGCAACAGGCGGTTGCCCTGCCCCGGTTCGGTCCAGCGCGAAACCAGCCTGGCCAAGTCCGGCCGATGATGCATAAAGCCCAGCAGGCGCTCGCGCAAGCCTTCCAGGCCCTCGTGCTCGCGCTGTTCCAGCACAAGCACCGCGAACAGCGGCATTAACCCGACGATGGAGCGCAGGCGCACCGGTTCGCTCTGGCCATCAGGACGGTGCAGTACGTCGTAGAAAAACTGGTCCTGCTCATCCCACAAGCCTTCGGCGCTGTCATCGACGCGGTTGATAGCGCCGGCGATGTAGAGGAAATGCTCGAAGAACTTCACCGCAATGTCCACATACACCGCATTGCGCTTGGCCAACTCCAGGCCGATGCGCATCAGGTCCAGGGCATAGGCCGCCACCCAGGCGGTACCATCGGCCTGGTCCAACTGGTAACCCGGCGGCAACGTGGCCGAGCGGTCGAACAAGGCGATATTGTCCAGGCCCAGAAAACCGCCCTGGAACAGGTTGCGGCCCTCGGCGTCCTTGCGGTTGACCCACCAGGAGAAATTCAACAGCAGCTTGTGAAAGATGCGCTCCAGGAAATCCATGTCGCCCACGCCGGTCAACGCCTTGTCCTGCTGATATACCCGCCAACTGGCCCAGGCATGCACGGGCGGGTTGGCGTCGTCAAAGCGCCATTCGTAGGCCGGCAATTGGCCGTTGGGGTGCATGAAGCGGTCCTTTACCAGCAGCAACAGCTGTTGCTTGGCGTAACCGGGGTCGATCAGCGCGATGGCCACCGCCTGGAAGCCTTGATCCCAGGAGGCGTACCACGGATATTCCCAAGTGTCGGGCATGGACAAGATGTCGAAGTTGCTCAGGTGCCGCCAATGGGTATTGCGGATATGCAGACGCTCGGGGGGTGGCGCGGGCTGAGCCGGGTCGCCGTCAAGCCACTGGTTCACGTCGAAATAGTACAGCTGCTTGGACCACAGCAGGCCGGCCAGGGCCTGGCGTTGCACATTGCGCGCATCGTCATCGGCAAGGCCCTGTTGCAAGACCGCGTAGAAGTCATCGGCCTCCTGGCGGCGCTGTTCGAATAGCTTGCGCGCATTGACATCGGGCGCGTCCAGAGGCGCAAAACGCAGGTAAAGGGTTTTGCTTTCCTGGCCCGCCAGTTCAAGAGTGAAATGCGCGGCCACCTTGGTGCCGGCGTCCCGGCGAACGGCCGACTCAACCCCGCCCACCACGTAATCATTAATGCCATCCTTGAATGGCCCCGGCGCCGGTTGCCCGTCCAGTTTGGGCCGATTGGTTTCATTTTCGCAGAACAGCCACTGCAACCCGTCCTGGCCCCAGGCACTGAGGTGGCGATCATCGAGCTCATGATGGCGCGCCAGAACCCGCTCGCCGTCCAACCTCAAGCTGGGCTTGGGTGCATCGAAGGTCCAGCTCCAGTCATTGCGCGCCCAGAGCTGGGGCAGCACCTGCAGGCGTGTGGGTTGGTCCGAACGGTTATGCACGGTGACGCGCATGAAAATATCGTCGGGCTGATGCTTGGCGTATTCGACACTGACGTCGCAGTAGTGGTTGTCTGCAAACACACCGGTATCAAGGATTTCATACTCGGCATCCGCCAACCCACGACGGGCGTTTTCGGCGATCAGGTCAGCGTAGGGAAAGGCCGCATGGGGATATTTGTAGAGCATGCGCATGTAGGCATGGCTCGGCACGCCATCGACGAAAAAGTACAGTTCCTTGACGTCTTCACCGTGGTTGCCTTCGGCATTGTTAAGGCCGAACAGACGCTCCTTGAGGATTGCATCACGCTCGTTCCACAGTGCCAGGCCCAGGCACCAGCGTTGGGCCTTGTCACTGAAACCGGCCAATCCGTCCTCGCCCCATCGATAGGCGCGGCTGCGGGCGTGCTCATGGGGGAAGTAGGCCCAGGCATCGCCGTCGGCGCTGTAGTCTTCGCGCACCGTGCCCCATTGGCGCTCACTCAAGTACGGGCCCCACTCGCGCCACTGCTCGGCGCCTGGCGTTGCCAGGCGCTGGCCTTCGAGGGTGTCCAGCAGGTTGGTTGCGGGTTTGGCCGTCATTGGGTCCTCCTTCACCTACACAGTGGAGCGCAGTGTAGAGCCCAATGACGCCTGCTTGCACATGAAGACTTGGACGCAGGGTCAACTCATTCATTTGCAGAATGAAGTCCAGAAGAATCTTCGTTTGCAAGGCGGCCGGTCGCTCAACAAAATCAGGCAAAGGCCACTTTCATCGCTCCAGTCATCAGGAATTTTTCTATGCACGCCACTGCACATGTCAGCGCCGACGAGATCCGCAAGGGCTTTTCCAAGGCCATGTCCGACATGTATCGAGATGAAGTTCCGTTATATGGTGCGTTGCTTGAGTTGGTGGCCGAGACCAATGCACATGTGCTCGACAGCGAACCGGGCCTGGCGCACCAGCTACAGCGTACCGGCGAAATCCAGCGCCTGGACATGGAACGCCATGGCGCCATCCGCCTGGGCACCGCTGCGGAACTGGCAACTATCAGCCGTTTGTTCGCGGTGATGGGCATGCAACCGGTGGGCTACTACGACCTCACCCCCGCTGGCGTACCCGTTCACTCCACCGCCTTTCGCGCCGTGCATGAACACGCACTGCAAACCAGCCCGTTTCGCGTGTTCACCTCATTGCTGCGCCTGGAACTGATCGAAAACCCCGACCTGCGCGCCTTCGCCGAAAGCGCCCTGGCCAAGCGCTCGATCTTTACCGCCGAGGCCTTGGCATTGATCGACCAGGCAGAGGCCCAAGGCGGCTTGAATGCCAGCGATGCCGAGGCCTTTATCCGCCAGGCCCTGGAGACGTTCCGCTGGCACCACACTGCTACGGTCACCGGCGCCCAATATCAGCAACTGAGCGACCAGCACCGCCTGATCGCCGACGTCGTCGCGTTCAAAGGCCCGCACATCAACCACCTGACGCCACGCACCCTGGACATCGACCAGGTGCAGGCGGCGATGCCCGGTAAAGGCATCACCCCCAAAGCCGTGATCGAAGGCCCACCCCGGCGCCAGTGCCCGATCCTGCTGCGCCAGACCAGCTTCAAGGCCCTGGACGAACCCATCGCCTTCACCGATGCCCACGGCAGCCACAGCGCGCGCTTCGGCGAAATCGAACAACGCGGCGTCGCGCTTACGCCTAAAGGCCGCGCCCTGTACGACCAACTGCTGAACGCCGCCCGCGACGAACTCGGCGCGTTCCCTAACGAGGCCAATGCCGAACGCTATGTGCAATTGATGGAACAGCACTTCCACGCCTTCCCCGATAACTACCCACAAATGCGCGAGCAGGGCTTGGCGTATTTTCGCTACTTCGTCACCGACAAGGGCTTGGCGGCACGCGGCCAGGCCGATCAGCCGCGCACATTGGAGGCGCTGGTCGGTGCCGGTCATGTGGCGGTGGAGCCGTTAGTGTATGAGGACTTTTTGCCGGTCAGTGCGGCGGGGATCTTCCAGTCAAACCTGGGGGATGGGGCGCAGAGTCACTATGCGGGCAACTCCAACCGAGATGCCTTCGAACAGGCGCTGGGGCGCAGGACGATTGATGAGTTGCAGTTGTATGAGCAGACGCAGCAGCGTTCCATGGATATATGTGTTGAAACGCTTTTGAAATGACTGGATGCAAGACCGAACGCCAAGCGTCACGGCGTTGATGGTAACCACGATGCGAAGCGAGCCGCTTTTGATCTTGATCTTGATCTTGCTCTTGATCTGCTTTTGATCTTAGGCGCCCCATCAAACCACGCTGGCCGGAATTCGACAGGGATTTGGGGGGTAAACAGGCAGGGATGCCGGTTTAGCCGCCCCGCGCCATGGATGGCGCGTGGCGGCGGCCCCCCAAATCACTGGCGGATTACGGGCACACCGAGCCTAAGCGAGGTGCCGAGTGGTGGGGCAAGAGCGCTTTG
>NZ_WJZM01000032.1:0-71317 GCF_021609545.1 Pseudomonas sp. PA-1-6B | reverse complement strand
TATAAAAGAAAAAGCCGGAAAAGAGAATAGAGAGGACGGTCTGGGGGGCCGGAAGTTGTAAAAAAAAGAGGGGGGCCGCGCGCCCGAGGTTGGTGGCGCCCACCCCCTCCCCGCCATAACCGCCGGACAGTGCGATGCCAGTGGCGTGGTCACAGAGCATGTGCGGACGAAAACGGCGCGACATGCCCAGGTTGCCGCCCCAGGAGTGGGTAATCCTGGCCTTTTTCAGCTGTGGGAAGAGTTCACCAAACAGGTAGCGACGCAACTCTACTTCGCTGTCCGTCAGGTCGAAGTTGTGCCGTAACTTGCCGGCAAATTGATAGCCACCACGGGCGCCGAACACCAGGCGATTGTCGGCCGTACGCTGGCCGTAGGTGACTTGTCGGCTGCTCTCGCCAAAGGCCTGGCCCTGGCTGAGCCCGATGCCCTCCCAGGTGCTGGCCGGCAGCGGTTCGGTGGCGACAATCAAGCTCTGCACCGGTAACTGGTAGCGGCCCAACGGCGGCAAGGTATTGGCGTAACCCTCGACAGCAGGCACCACCCAGGCGGCGCGCACGCAGGCCTTGGCAGTGCGCAGGCTGCCGGACTGCCAATGGGTCACGGCGCTGTTTTCGTAAATGGTCACTCCCAGGCTTTCAACCGCCCGCGCCAGGCCACGCACCAGCTTCGCCGGGTTGATCGTCGCGACGTGGGGGGCATAGATGCCGCCATAAGGCTTGGCAATGCGGACCTGCTCGGCCAATTGCTGCGGGCTGAGCCAGCGGTAGTCGTCTTCGGTGAGGCCCTGGGCGTACAGCTTGTCCAGATAGCGGCGCAGGCTGCCTTCCTGCTCGGGGTAGCGTGCGGCGCAATACAAGGCGCCGCCTTTGCAGTAGTCGCAGTCAATGCCTTCGCGGACCAGCACCTGTGCCACTTCATCAGGAATGCCATGCAAGAGGTCAAACGAAGCGCGACGCTGCCGGGGGGCAAGCTCAGCCAGCAGGCGGTCTTCCCCCAAGAGGTTGCCCATCAACCAGCCACCATTGCGCCCGGATGCGCCGAAACCGGCCGTTTGCGCCTCGATGATTGCAATTTTCAGCTCGGGGGCCTGGCGCTTCAGGTAATAGGCGGTCCACAGGCCGGTATAGCCGGCGCCGATAATCGCCACATTGACGTCCAGGTCGTGCTCCAGCGACGGGCGCGCGACCAGCGGCTCGTCCAACTGGTCCATCCATAAACTGATACTGCGCCATGCCGGCATGCCAGGTTCCCCTACCTCGGTTCGATAGGGCCGATCCTAGAGTGCAGCGTCAGGAACTGTCTTGCGCGCGTGCACGCACAGAAATTTGTTTGAGGTACGCCTTGGGCGATTGCCCGGTGTGCTGGCGAAAAGCGCTGTAGAACGCCGAGAGTGAATTGAAACCGGCGGCAAAGGCCAACTCATCGACTTTGACCGGCGCGGTGGCGTGATCCAGCGCGGCCAGTACATGCTGGAGTCGCGCCTGGTTGACGTAGCGATAGAAGCTCTGCCCCAGCACCTGGTTCAGCAAGTAGGACATCTGATTGCGACTGTAGCCACAGGCCTTGGCGACCCGCTGCAGGTCCAGCTCCGGGTCCAGGTACGGCTGCTGACGCTCGAAATATTGTTGCAGGTCATTGGCCATATAACCCAACTGCTGGGGCGACAGGCCCAGGCGGCTGACCGTGGGACGCAGCGCCTGGGTCGGTTGCTCGTGCACCAGAGATGCATATTCATTCACCCGCCAGATCAACCCGTCGCGCACCGTAATGGCCTCACTGGTACGAAACGACACCAGGCCCTGGCCGCCACGCAAGGTAATGCGGTACTGGATAAACGCGGTATCGCCATCGGCGCGGATGCGATCAGTGTGTTCAATCGCCTCATCCGCCTCACGAGGCATGCTGGCCTGCAAGTACTCGCGCAACTCGGCATAGCCCACCACACGGTTCTGGAAGAAATCGTGGTACAGGATCTCGGGGTGGTAGTAAGCCATCACCCCGTCCAGATCGCGACGTCGCCAGCACAGGTGATGGCGCAGCACCAGCGCGCCGGTAGCGTGGGAATTGTGACACTCATCGTCTGGAGCGATGTCGGACATATCGGGCTCTACGGCGGGGAAAATTTTTGAGAATGCCGAAGTTTACCCTTGCCTTCAATGGTCAGATCGAGTGTCTGACTAATGGCCTTTTGCCTATTCCTTTGTAGGACATGATCTATATCAAAACCAGGCGAAAGAACCGCCGAACGGGCCGAAAAAAGTCACCTTGCAGTTGCGAACGAATGCTATTTTTAAGCCCTTAGCTGTCATGACCAGTGAAGGTCCTGGCCCCTGCCGCGAGCTAAAGGAAGCGCTCAATGAACAAGGTGGGCAACATGAACAAAGTGACATTTCCCAACGCCTGCCAGCTGATGCGCTGGCATTTTCACCCGATGGGCTTCGAGGGCAGCATGGACGCCCCCGGCAGCATGATCGCCCGCCTGTTCGACCGGGCCAGCGGCGAGACATTGATCGCCATCGCGGGGATCCCGTGCGCTACGGTGATGAACGCGGCTGATGTGGAGCGCATCATCGAGGCAGTGGAGGATGAATTGGAGAGTTTCGTGCCGCCGGTTTCGTTGCGGGCGTGAGGCGGCAATAGCGTAATAACGCCCGCTGTAAGAGCGGAACCCTAAGTGGCCGTTACCGCAGGAATGGATATGTACACAATCCAATTGTGTTGACTGTCAGGCCGCCTTCGCGAGCAAGCCCGCTCCCACAGTTGGATCGTGGGGGTGTCAGGTAGATAGGCGTCGGCTGGTAGGCCGCCATCGCAGGCAGCCAGATCCCACATTTTCGACCCCGTGTTGTCAGGTAGAGACGCGTCGGCGTCGGGCCTTCATCGAAGGTCAGCCAGCCCCCTTCACTGCACGCTGATCATCAAAAAAAGCTTTTCTGCCATCCACTCGCTCAGACGCCCTGGGCACATTCACACCCTGGCCTTCCGGCTTTTCCACATACCAATAACAATGGCTGACCGCCCGGGTAATCCCCACATAGGCCAGGCGCAACACTTCGTCTCTCTGCGCATTGTCATAAGGCTCGCTATCGCCATCCTTACCCAAGCCCGCCATGCGATATACCTGGTTCTTGTACGGCGAGCTGGTCACATGCTGACAATCCCCCAGCAAAAACACCGCGTCCGCCTGCAGCCCCTTGGCACTGTGATACGTCAGCTGTTTCAACCTGCGCGCCTGAGGCGCCAAGCTAGAATCCACATTAACAACAGACTGAATATGCTCATTAATCAATAACTTATCGCTACCTTTTCGATAAAGCATCAGGATCGAATCGCCCCGCTGATAATGCTCCAGCAACCGCTGCGCCAGTGCCGCGTCGTCACGTTCCAACACCGTGACGGGCACCAGCGCCTTGGGCTCGCCACTGGCCCTGGCCTTTTTGCCGGGGATGGCCGGCGCGCTACGGACGATATGTTCGGCAGCGTCGATGATGTGCTGGTGGCTGCGGTAGTTCTCCCCCAGCATCACGCGGGTGGTGCTGGGCGAAACGAACTCCTTGTTGAACTCCATGAAGTACTTGGGCGAACTGCCACGCCAGCCGTAGATGGATTGCCAGTCGTCCCCCACGCACAGCAACGATGAGCGTTGCGCACCGCGCCCGACGTGCATGGCCGGCCCACGGCTGCGAATTTCCCGCAGGCTGGCGCGGATCCAGGACACGATCTGCGGCGATACGTCCTGGAATTCGTCGATCATCAGGTGCGACATCGGCCGCAACAACGGATCACTCAGCAGCTTGAGGTTCTCAGGGGTGTTTTCACCAAACAGGGAAAACATCCGGTTGTAGGTCATGATCGGCGGCGATTGTTCCAGCAGGTGATCTTCCAGCGCCTTCCAGAAAATGCTCAGGGCCTCGAAAAACAGCCGGTCCGGGTCGTCCTTGGCGAAGCTCATCTGGCCAACCGCCGTAGGCACATCCAAGCCGAGGTTCTCGATAAACCCGGCCGCCATGACAAAACTGTCCAACAGGGGGGCTGAAGCGAGTTCACCTTTGACCTTGTAATCAAAGCCCGGCCCGGCCGTGGCATCGCCACCCAGGCTGCTCAAAAGACGCCTTGAAGATTCGTAATTATCCAGCCATATCAAAGGCTTATTACAGAAAGCTTGAAACAGAGTGCGCTTCACTGCCCATTCAGCGCGCACCGAAAGTTTCGAGTTCGGCCGACTGATCTGAGGGTTTTCGCGCCCATCGAACCCCAGCACCACCCAGGCATCCAGCTCGGGGATATAGCCGTGGCAATGAAATTGCGCGCCGTTGATTTCAAAGGTCTGACGGCTGGGTTCGATGCCCTTGATCGGCCAGGCACCGGCGCGAAACCACAGGTCTTCAATCACATCACAGAGTTCTTCATCGCGCTTGGCCGCCAATTCAGTCACGGCCATGCGCTTTTGCACGTCAGGATGATCGCGTTCCAATTCCTTGAGCTGGAGACCATGACGGGCCAAGGGTGCAATCAACTCGCGAAAACGCTGATGGCGGCCATACAAGCGGTGATAACAAGCGTTCATCTGCTGCCGCTGGGCGTCACTGATACGCAGGTCGAAGGCGTTGCTGTCGGCGTCTTCAAAACCACCGCTGAGGTTCTCAAAGGCCTGCAGCCGTTCAAAGCCCGGCAGGCTGCGCACCATGGGCAGGATGCGCGAGTGAAAGGTGCGCACCACCGCCTGGGCCTCCTTGCTGCCAAGAGGTTGGCCCCACAAGCTGAGAATTTCCATGAGTTTGTTGATGAAGTCCTTGCGCGACTCGCGGGTGAAGGTCACCACCGTCATCGAACTCAGTTCAAAGCCCAGGTAATGGCTGAGCAGCAGGATGCGCAGCACCAAGGACGTCGACTTGCCGGCGCCGGCACCCGCAATCACTGAGGTCGAGGGGGTGTCGCTGAAGATCATCTTCCATTGCGCCACGCTTGGCTGCGCATGGGCTGGCAGCAGGCGCGCGACATCGGCCTTCATGCGCTTCTTCACCTCTGCGGTGAGTGGCAATCGCCAGTCGTCGAACAGGCTGTCATCTATACCTGGTGCGCGGTGCTCATCAGGGCGAAAGTCTCGAATCAGCAGGACTTGCCGGCCCTCCTCGATGCCATCGGCCTTGCCCTCGCGGTAACCGTATTCAACCCCCGCCTCATGCCCACTGCGAAAACCGTCGGCCTGGCCATGTAACCAGGAAAACCTGTGCTGCGCGCGCAAACGGGTAAGGCCATGGCCGAACAGGCGCGCGGCCAGCCGTTTCAGCAGCGGCATTTCAGCCAAGGGGCGCAGTTCGGGGGGCAGATCAGGCTGTTGTTGCGACACGCGGACTCCTGCGGTGAGCTTGTTTTGACCAAGGCGCCATGGTCGCCGGAAACGCCGCTCAGTTCCAGCCAATTGCTTTGCTGTCATGCAGTTAGGCGATGAAGTGAAAGTGAACACCAGGGTTAAACATCGAATAAATGGATAATTAACCGGCAGTTTTTACGCTTTTTATCGATCATGCGCTGCTGGATGATGGGGCCATCAACAGGAGACGATCATGCTTGAACTTCGACCTTTCACCAGCCTGGGCGGCGCCCACCATGGCTGGCTTGACGCTCATCACCATTTTTCCTTTGCCGAATACCACGACCCCCAGCGCATGCACTGGGGCAACCTGCGGGTGTGGAACGACGACATCATCGCCCCCGGCAGCGGCTTTCCCCAGCACTCACACCGCGACATGGAAATCATCACCTACGTGCGCGAAGGGGCGATCAGCCATGCCGACAATCTGGGCAATAAAGGCCGCACCGAAGCCGGCGATGTGCAGGTAATGAGCGCGGGCACCGGCATTGCCCACAGCGAATACAACCTGGAGGCCACGCCAACCAAAATCTTCCAGATCTGGATCATCCCCAATGAAGCCGGCTTGCCACCGTCCTGGGGCGCCAAACCGTTTCCGCAAGGCAACCGCGAGGGCTTTGTGACGCTGGCCAGCGGCAAGGCTGGCGACATTGAAAGCTTGCGGATTCGTGCGGATGCACGCTTGGTGGCAGCTAACCTGAAAGCTGGAGAAAGCGCGGAGTACCGGCTGGACAGTGGCCGCCGGGCGTACCTGGTGCCAGCCACGGGCGTGATTGACGTCAATGGTGTGCGGGCACAGGCGCGAGACGGTGTGGCGATAGAGGATGAACAGGTATTGCGCGTGACGGCGATTGAAGACAGCGAAATCGTGCTGGTGGACCTGGCCTGATCTCAACTCTTGTTGCTATCTAATGTGGGAGGGAGCAAGCCCCCTCCCACACATCTACCGCATGAGTGTCAGTTATTGGCTGATTGCACCGTCAACCAACACCTGCGCCTCTTCCACCAGTTGCTTGAGGTGTTCTTCGCCAATGAAGCTCTCGGCGTAGATCTTGTAGATGTCCTCAGTGCCCGAGGGGCGTGCGGCAAACCAGCCGTTTTCGGTCATGACTTTCAAACCGCCAATCGCCTGGTTGTTGCCCGGCGCATGGCTGAGGATCTGTTGAATGCTCTCACCGGCCAATTGCGTGGACGTCACCTGCTCCGGTGACAGTTTGCCAAGCAGAGCTTTTTGCGCGGGAGTGGCCTTGGCATCGACGCGAATGGCGAACGGCTCACCCAGGGCATCGGTCAAGCCACGGTAGATCTGGCTTGGGTCCTGGCCTTTGCGCGAGGTCATTTCTGCGGCCAGCAAGGCCGGGATCAGGCCGTCCTTGTCGGTGCTCCACACGCTGCCGTCCTTGCGCAGGAACGAGGCACCGGCGCTTTCTTCGCCGCCAAACCCCAACGAACCTTCAAACAAGCCATCGGCAAACCATTTGAAGCCCACTGGCACTTCGTACAGGCGACGGCCGATGCGCGCCGCGACGCGGTCGATCAGGCCGCTGCTGACCACGGTCTTGCCCACGGCCGCATCGGCACGCCAGTCCGGGCGGTTCTGGAACAGATAGTCGATGGACACCGCCAGGTAGTTGTTGGGCGCCAGCAAACCACCGGAAGGCGTGACGATGCCGTGGCGGTCGTGGTCCGGGTCGCAGGCGAAGGCAACGTCGAAACGCTCCTTGAGACCGATCAGGCTTTGCATGGCATAGCTGGAGGACGGGTCCATGCGAATCTGGCCGTCCCAGTCGACGCTCATGAAGCGAAAGGTGGCGTCGACCTCGGTATTCACCACCTTCAGGTTCAAGCGGTAGTGCTCGGCAATCGCCGACCAGTAGCGCACCCCTGCTCCGCCCAGCGGGTCCACGCCCAAGCGCAGGTCGGCGCTGCGGATCGCGTCCATGTCGATCACATTGATCAGGTCGGCCACATAGCTGTTGAGGTAGTCATGGCGATGGGTGGTGTCGGCCTTGAGCGCCTGGGCGTGAGTGATGCGCTTGACCCCGGCCAGCTTGTTGGCGAGCAGTTCGTTGGCCTTGGCTTCGATCCACTTGGTGACGTGAGTATCGGCTGGGCCACCGTTAGGCGGGTTGTACTTGTAGCCGCCACTTTGCGGCGGGTTGTGGGACGGTGTAATCACAATACCGTCCGCCAGACCGCTGGTACGGCCACGGTTATAGCAGATGATGGCGTGGGAAATCGCCGGCGTCGGCGTGTACTCGTCGCCCTCGGCCAGCATCACGTGCACGCCGTTGGCCGCCAGTACTTCCAAGGCGCTGGCACCGGCTGGCGTCGACAATGCATGGGTATCCAGGCCGACAAACAATGGCCCGGTGATGCCCTGTGCTTCGCGGTACAGGCAGATCGCCTGGCTGATAGCCAGAACGTGCCACTCGTTGAAACTCAGTTCGAACGAACTGCCACGGTGCCCGGAGGTACCAAAAGCCACACGCTGAGTGGAGATCGCTGCATCAGGCTGGCCGGTGTAATAGGCCGTGACCAGTCGCGGGATATCCACCAGCAACTGGGCTGGTGCCGGCTTGCCCGCAAAAGGACTGATAGTCATGCATAAACCTCGAAAAGAAGGATTCGGAAAAATGACAGTTTACTGAGACTTGGACTACTGCGCGACGGTATCGATCCGACGGCCTGAAGAGAAATTTCACGCATTAATCAGTCTGCGCCTGCAGGAGCGTCTGCGCCAGCGTATCCAGGGCGATGTCCAGGTTGGGATGGCCGCTGAAGGTATGGCTCAAGCGCATATGCTGGTGATGCAAACCACTGAGGCTGAACAGTTCGCCTGGAGCAATCACCACCTGCTGGGCGAGCATGCGCTGAAACACCAGGCGCATATCCACCGGCGCCGTCGACTGCAACCAGAAACTCGCCCCGGCCACAGGCATGCGGTAATGCACACACCCTTGCATACGCGCATCCAAGCGGTGACTCATGGCGTGCGCCTGCTCATGCAGGCGCTGGCGCAGCGTGTGCAGGTGCTGGTCGAACCGACCGCTTTCGTACAGCCGCGCAATGGCGCGTTGACGAATGGCGGACAGTCGAAACGAACGCAGCAAGAACTGGCGCTGCAATTCATTGCTCATCTGCCGCGCCAGCAGGTAACCAAAGGGCGCTTCCGGGCCCAAAACCTTTTCGAACGAAGAAAACACGATCAGCCGCTCTGGGTTGACCAGGCTGCGCAAGGGCGATCCGGGCGGCGCAAAGCTCAGGTCACCAAAGGTATCGTTCTCCAGCAACCAGCAGCCGTGCTGGTCGAGCAGACGTGCTACGTGCAGCCGCTCGGGGTCGGTCATGGCGTTACCCGAGGGCATGCTGACTACAGATGAGAGCAGCACGAGGTGCACCGGTTCATGACGCAGCAGGTGCTCCAATGTGGTCAAGTCCGGGCGGCCGTCGGCACGCCAGGGCCATTCAATGACCCGCACGCCAGCGGCCTGTAGCAGGCGCAGGACCAGGTAATCGCACGGCGATTCAACTACCACCACCGTGCCTTTAAGGTCCAGGGCGTCAACGAGGATTTCCAGGACGCCCTGAAGGTCGGCACCGATATACACCTCATCAGCTTGCCAACAATGGGTGGGCGACGCGGTATAACGGGCTGCCAATGCAGCACGCAACTCCCACACGCCACAAGGTTGCGACGGTTGCAGATGATGGGGATACCGGCGCACCAGTTGGCGCTCCAGCGCCAGCAACGCGCCATCGAGGGACCCCAACAGCGCCGGTTCATCATTGCTGAGCACAACCATCGCCGGGCGCCGGGCGGCTGTATACAGGCGCTCGAGCAAGTCCGTACCCGCCATGATGGGCATGGTTGCGGCCACGGGCCAGGCGAAGTAGCCGGACTTGGCCACCGAGTACACTCGCCCTTCTTTTTCCAACAGCGAGTAAGCGTACTGAATCGTCGAGATTGACACGTTCAACCGCGTCGCCAACTGGCGCAGGGACGGTAGCTTGACCGGTGCTTCCCGGCTGACTTCATTGATCAGGTTGATCATGTAGCGATACACCGCCTGATAGGCGAAGTCTGCCTGTCGCTCTCCCCTCAGGTTCATCGCTGATCACCCGCTTGCATAGGCGAGTACACGCGACTAGCGTCCCGACACTTGAGGGATACGAGACTTGGACCGCGTGAAACGAGGTTGGCATACACGCGCACTGCGTTTGCCCGGCAACGGGCATTTGCGGTACAGATGCTGCAACAACGGCAGCGACAACCCACTGATATCCGTCAGCCACTGGTGCAGCATGTCCGCGACGGGCTTGCCCTGCAGGGCCTTATGGAGCTCGGGGAGCGCTACCAGCATGCCGGGATGGCATTGACGCAAGTAACCCTCCAGACGTTCGCCATGCTGGACGAAGGGCGCGAACACCAGGCAGGTCAATTGGCTTTCGTCCAGGCCAGAGAACGCCTGAGCACAAGCTGTAGACAATAGCTGGCCCTGCAGAGCACACGCTTCGGTGATCAACGCAACAGGCACCTGTCTTCGATGCAGGTAGTCCGCCGCCTGACGCAGGAACCCTTCGACGCCATGTTCGTAGGAGAGTTCGCGCAGGCACTGGGCTTGCAACCCATGCAAATGCGCCATGAGCAAAGGGTTGGGGTAAGCAGGATGGCTGAAGTGGAACTCGAATGGGTCCCGCTTATGGGCGAGGAATTGAGTGAGCAGTGGCGCTTGGGCAACGTCCACGTCGTCAAGCAGGTCGGCAATGCCGATATACGCCACATGACGGTGCCCGCCCCGGCCAGGACTCTCAGCGCCTGCGTAGTGCTCGCCATACAGGTGGCGGTAGCAACCGACACTCCATTCCTCCATGCGTGCAAACCATGCATTGAGCGACGACGGGTTACCGGGTGCGAATGTCAGGCCGGTTGCCAAGGCGCTTTTTTTCAGCCACGCGATATATTGGCTTTGCTTGCGCACCGAGTCGCCGCTGACCAGAGCATGCACACCGCCGCTCCAGGTGGCGACCCGCTGGTAGAAATCGCCGAGGGCCAAAAAAGTGTCGTTGCACAGGGTGGCGCGAATGTCGCCGGACGTCAGGTGCCCGATCATCAGCTTGTTGCGCCGGCTCACTTCACGCCCGGCACTGGCCGCAGGCCGTTGATGATTGAAGGGCAGCACTTCCTGGTTTTCCACCATCAACAGTTCCACCCGTGGGTCATCGTGGAAAAATAGCGCGCCGTAGCCGTGGTGCAGCGAATCGAGCGTGGCCTGAGTCATACCCGCGTGCCGCAACGTGGCCACGCGCAAATGAAAAGTCTTGGGTGCTCGCCCAGCAATGGTCAGTTGCGCAGCGCGCAGCATCGCCAAGGTGTAGCTGCTGACTGCGCCGCCACCGTGCCCGATCAGTACTTTGTAATTCCCCACTTGCTCCATGCCACCGGCGGCCACCACAATTCGCTGGATCAGCAATTGAAGCACCGTACGTTCAGCACGGGTAAAGTGCCCCACTAAACGTTGCAAAACTTGCTGGTAAACATAGCTCATGGCTTGTTCGTGAATAGTGCTCATCGTTCTACTACCTGAGTTGAAATATTAGTTTCGAGCAACTACCACACAGGAGCGCTCGACCTATTACACTTGTAGGCTTGTCATCCGTTGCGCAGCACGACATGGATTCAACATTAGCACTCTGCAACAAAAGTGCAGGTGCAACCAAAAGAACAGTCGATGACTATCCCAGGACAGAATCGCGTAGCTGCGCGCCTTACAGCGCCCAAGAACGTCAGCCCTAGGAAGGCTCTGACAACGTCCTACACTGCTTTAACTAAGCAATTAGAGAAGCATCCGACAAATATTAATCATCCACTCTTCCTGGCTTCTTGCAAAACGACAGGGTGCACACTTTGTACTGTTCGAAAAAAAACAGACCATCGTTAGTTCCGCAAGCGCTAGATGTTAATGCCCGGCATTCAATCATGGCTCAATCCTTGAGATGAGAAAGAAGGCTCAATTATCGGCACTCAAACAATGATTAACAGATACAGAACAGCGTCGAAAAGCAGTTCAGATGGCCTGCCAACCCAACTTAAATGACGCCCACACAACAGCGCCGCACTGGGTTTCAGGGCGGCGTAGGGCAATAACGGTATTGTTTACGGGGCGCAGCGCCCGTGCGGCGGCTCAACCCCGGTGCGGGTTAAGCCCTGTCAAATGGCGCATTTGCCTCATCAGCTCAGGCACCGGAGTATTCATTTGCGAATACTCCTACAGCTCAAACAGCTTCAACCTGCAACGCCACCCGTTCGCGGCAAGGGCATTCATCCATGTATCGGTGCGCTTCGACGAACTGACTGAACGGAAATACCGTGGTTTTCAGTGGGACAAGCACACGGTCGGCGGTCAGCTGGTTGATATCGCGCAATGCACGCTGCAACGCCACCTGGTCCTGGATAATGCCCAGCTCCGGCTTGCCGGTGAAGTTGCCGATACAGTGCACAAAGAACTGAATGTTCTTCTGGAACGCCGCACAGGCCGGGAATGGCGTCTGGTTGCCACCTTGCAAGCCATACAGCACCAGGCTGCCACGCGGCGCCAGGACGTCACCGAGCAGCGACATCTGCGGGCCACCCAGGCCATCGAACACCACGTCGACGCCACGGTTGTCCGTGAACTTGTTGATCTGCATCAGCAGGTCCTGTTCTTCGGTAACGATGACCTTTTCCGCCCCGAGAGACAGCAGGTATTCGCGTTCAGCACTGTCTTTGGTGGCAGCAATCACCCGCACACCCAAGGCCTTGCCCAGCTGCACAAACGAAGGGCCGGCACAGTGGCTGGCGTCGGTCACCAGGGCAAACTGACCGGGTTTGACCCGCGCCAGGTCCATGTAGGCAAAGTACGCGATGAGCAACGGCGTGTAATGCACGCTGGCTTCAATCGGGCTCAAGACATCCGGGTACCGGGTCAGGGCCGAACGGGGCAAGACGATCTGCTCGCCATACACCGGGTAATCATTGGGGCTCTCGGCCGGAAAACTGGCGACTTTATCGCCGACCTCCAAGTCATCCACGCCATCGCCCAGGGCAACCACAACCCCGGCCATCTCATGGCCCAGGCCAGAAGGCAGGCGTGCGTGGGAAGACGCCAGGTTCTGGCGCCACAGAATGTCGTACCAACTGATGCCGATCGCGTCGACACGCACCTGCACTTCGCCCGGTGCGGGCTGCGCGGCCGCATGCTCTTCGCATTTGAGCACCTCGGCCGGACCAAACTTGTGAAAACGGATCGTGCGGGACATCGCAAACCTCGTCAAAGTAACCTCTAATGCCATGAACTTTATCTGGGCTTTGGGGGTAAGACCACCGGTCACCATTAATAGTCGACATGCCTGTCATTAATTCCGCGAGCGAGGAACACACCTCAACTATCGTAGGAAAAATCAATTAGCCGGTGCAGAGTACCAGCCTTTCCCCGTAAGATTCATGCCGGTCATCCTTCTGAAGCGAACCTCAGGGGGTTGCTACGTGACCGCTCACATCAAGTTTGCTGACTCTTCCAGGACACAAGATGAACCGTAACGACCTGCGTCGTGTCGACCTTAACCTCTTGATCGTATTCGAAACCTTGATGCATGAGCGCAGTGTGACCCGCGCCGCCGAGAAATTGTTCCTCGGCCAGCCGGCCATCAGCGCGGCGTTGTCGCGCCTGCGCGGGCTGTTCGATGATCCCCTGTTCGTGCGCACCGGGCGCAGCATGGAGCCCTCGGCCCGCGCCGTGGAAATCTTCGCCCTGCTCTCCCCGGCGCTGGACTCAATCTCCACCGCCGTCAGCCGCGCCGCCGAATTCGACCCGGCTACCAGCACCGCCGTGTTTCGCATTGGCCTGTCCGACGACGTCGAGTTCGCCCTGCTCCCGCAGTTGCTCAAACGCCTGCGTTCCGAAGCCCCCGGCATTGTGCTGGTGGTACGCCGCGTCAATTACATCCTGATGCCCGGCCTGCTGGCCTCCGGTGAAATCTCCATTGGCGTCAGCTACACCGCCGACCTGCCCGCCAACGCCAAGCGCAAGGTACTGCGCCGCAGCCTGCCCAAACTGCTGCGCGCTGACAGCGTACCGGGCTCGCTGAGCCTGGACGACTTCTGCTCACGGCCCCACGCGCTCGTGTCCTTTGCCGGTGACTTGAGCGGGTTTATCGATGAAGAGCTGGAAAAACTCGGCCGCAAGCGCCACGTTGTGCTCGCGGTGCCCCAGTTCAACGGCCTGGGTACGTTGCTGGCGGGTACGGACATTCTGGCCACCGTGCCGGATTATGCGGCGGAAGCGCTGACCTCGGCGGGTGGTTTGCGTGCCGAGGACCCGCCGTTGCCAGTGCGCTCGTTTGAGCTGCATATGGCGTGGCGGGGGTCGCAGGACAATGATCCGGGGGAACGGTGGTTGAGGTCGCGGATTCAGATGTTTTTTGGCGATCCTGAGAGTCTTTAGGTGTCGTCTGGCAGGCTGTTCGGCTGATCATTTCTGCCTTTCCACAAACCATGGAGTTTCATTCACTTCCAGTGGATTGCTACATTGGGGGCACATCTGAGGGCATGCTTTGGATGGTTTGAAACGGATGCCCCCAGCCTGAGGCCAAGCAGGTTATAGATGAAGATGGGTGGACTGAGGGAGATGTGAACGCTCGACCCTACCCGTATCAATGACCGAGCCGTAGTGAGCGCACCACCCACCACGCTGGACAAATGCGTGCAAATGTAAAAAATTATGATGGCATAATGCCTCGGCAACCTGCAAAATCCACACGTTTCCAACGGATTTGAAGGAGCGGTTCCGATGACATGGCCTGTCACGCTGAAACTCGACAGCGAAGCCTACCCGCTCAGCGTGGTGCAACGCGCCGCTTATTCCCTTGCCGACACTGTCGCGATCCAGGTCGGTATTGAAACCAATCAGATAAGTCTCACGGCCCACCCCGCCGAAGCAAGGCTAACGCTTTCCCCGGAGCAGGCTCACTCGCTGATCCTCCAGCATCTGAACGACTTCGCCCTACGCGACCATATCAACCGCGAAACAGCAGGGTTGCGCGAAGTCCTGGCCCGAGCCGCACTCGCTGGATGTGGGGTTTCGCAGTGACACTGATTGCGACAGACGCCAAGCACTACCGCTTGCTGCCTTTTCGATTCATGCGCATGAACACGGGACATGACCGTGACATCCTGCTCACCTCCGATACCGGTGAGTACATGCACGTGAACGACGCGCAATTACGAGCCCTCAGTTACTTCGACGTTCAAGCAAGTACGCCTTTTTACAAGGACCTGCTGGCCCGCCACTTCATCTACGAACCAGGCCGCCACGACCCGTTCCCGGAAATGGCCGCGCAGTATCGCAGCCGCAAGGACTTCCTCTTCCAGGGCCCTGCACTGCACTTGTTCGTGGTTACATTGCGCTGCAACCACACCTGCCAGTACTGCCAGGTGTCGCGAGCCCCTCTGGGAGGATCCGGCCACGACCTGTCGGAAGCGGATGCACAGGCGGCGGTCGATCGCCTGTTCGAATCGAACGCTCCCGCCCTGACTGTGGAGTTTCAGGGTGGCGAGCCGCTTCTAGCCTTCGAGCGCGTCCGCCAGATTGTCGAATGGGTCGCTGAACGGAACGTGGTCGAACAACGGGATATCCAGTTCGTCATCACCACCACGCTGCACCACCTGACGGAGGAAATACTCGACTTCGCAGAACAAAATCGCATCCAATTTTCGACCTCGCTCGATGGGCCGGCGCCCTTGCACAATGCCAACCGCCCTACCCCGTCACGAGACTCCTACGAACGCACTGTAAAAGGCATCCAGTGGGTCCGTCAGCGCCTTGGCCATGATGCAGTTTCCGCGCTGACCACGCTGACTTCAAGAAGCCTCGAACAGCCTGAAGCGATCATCGATGAGTATGTAAGCCAGGGCTTCTCCAGCATCTCGCTTCGGCCTCTGAGCCCTTATGGGTTTGCCACCAAGAGTGCCCATCGACTTGATTATCCGATTGAGCGATACCTGGCCTTCTACAAGAAGGCACTGGACTATTTGTTGCGTATCAACCAGCAAGGCGTGTACCTGTCGGAGAGTTACACGAGCTTGCTGCTGAAGAACATCCTCACGCCCTTCTCCTCCGGCTATGTGGACCTGCGCTCCCCTGCTGGCGCAGGCACTGCGGCGTTGGTTTACAACTATGACGGTTATGTCTATCCCTCGGACGAAGCCCGAATGTTGCTGGAGATGGGTGAAGATGGCTTGAGGCTCGGCACCGTACAGCAACACTTGTCTGAACTACTGGCATCGCCCGTCATGGAGGCATTGCTTGCCAGTGGTGTTGCGGAGGCACTGCCGGGCTGCTCGGACTGCGCACTGGTCCCCTACTGCGGCGCAGACCCCATCGAACACTATGCGCGCCAAGGCGACCCAATCGGACACCGGGTGTTCAGCAGCTTCTGCAAGAAGAACATGGGACTGCTGAAGCATTTATTCGGCCTGCTTCGCGATGGCGACGACAACGCGCAGAGGGTGCTGTTGTCCTGGTTGAACAGGCGCTCCTACAGCGATGTTCGGTTCCCGGGTTACAGGGGCTGATGGCGATGCTGCGCAAAGATACCCATTTCGAAATCTATCACCTGGATGAGCCAAAGCTGCTCAAAGTCATCACCCTGGATGAGTTTATCGAACAAGGCCTGGCTGTATGTGCGGGAAACGCTGAGGTCGGTGAGCTGCTGCTTTGGCTGCCAAACCAAGAACGGCTACGGAGCCCGAACCTGCTTTCATTGCCCGTGGGTGGATTCCTGACCCCAGAGCCATTGATTGGCGACTTCGACAGCGAGCGGCTACACCTGCACACACCCAAAGATGCGGATGTCGTGCAGCCCGGCGATGTCATTGCCATCACACCAGGCAACGCTTTGGTGCGAGTGCTGTATCGACGAGGCTCGGACAGCAACCTGCTGTTCATGACCGATCGTTGCAACAGCCTCTGCCTGATGTGCTCGCAGCCGCCCAAAGATATCGATGACCGTTGGCACATCGAGGAAAACCTTCGGCTGATCGACCTGATGGACCCGGGCGAGGAAAACCTGGGCATCAGCGGCGGCGAGCCAACACTCTATCGCGACGGCCTACTCGAAACTCTGGCCAAGTGCAAAGCCGTTTTGCCGCGGAAATCCATTCATGTGCTCAGCAATGGGCGCCTGTTCAAAGATCCGATCTGGATCCAAGCACTCTCTACTATCGACCACCCTCAGTTGAGCTGGGGTATTCCGCTGTATGCCGACAATGCCGAAGACCATGACCATGTGGTGCAGGCTCCCGGCGCGTTTAGCGAAACCCTGCAAGGTCTTTACAACCTGGCGCGTGCCAACCAGATCATCGAGATACGCGTGGTGCTCAATCGCCTGACCACGCCACGCTTGCCGGAGCTCGCCAACTACGTGTTCAGGAACCTGCCCTTCGTGCGGCATGTTGCGCTGATGGGTATCGAAAGTACCGGCCTGGCTAGGAAGAACTATGAAGAACTGTGGATTGACCCGCTGGACTATCAGGAGTCGTTGAGCCAGGCAGTGTATTTCCTGTTCAACCGCGGAGTGCCGGTTTCGATCTACAACTTGCCCCTGTGCCTGATCCCGGCCCACCTCTCGCGTTTCGCCCGCCAGAGCATCTCGGACTGGAAGAACCTGTTCATCGATACCTGTCAGCAATGCGCTGCCGTCAAACACTGCTCCGGCTTTTTCAAATCCCACACCGACCGCTGGCAGAGCCGCGGCGTACAACAACTATCGACCGAGGCCTTTAGCGCCTATGCAAGGAGTGCAGAGTGAAATTGCTTGACCGCTGGAAAGTCATGATCAGTGGGATCAGTTTGCTGCCTATGGCAGGTACCGCCCTGGCACAGACGGGCCATATGCCGCTCGCCGATGCGAACTGGCAGCCTAATGACAAGCTGCAGCCCCCGGTATTTGCCGATACGCTCAATGCGCCAGACGCCGTGAACATCTATGCGGCACATCGCTCACACAGTTCACACCGGTCCCACAGTTCGCACAGTTCTCACTACAGCGGCTCGGGTGGCTATAGCGCACCTCGCTACTACAGTCCACCCGCTACCAGTACCCGAAGCTACAGCGCGCCGAGTGCTTCGAGCAGCAGCCCAAGTAGCAACAGTCTTTATCAGTCGTCTGGCACTACCAGCGGGACAAGTTCGAGCACTTCAAAGAGCCGCGCGACCAATGAGCAGAAAAGCAACCTGGTCACCCGTGTGCAGACCGCGCTGATGGTGCGACAGTATTACCAAGGCTCCATTGATGGGGTGATGGGCAAAGCGACACGTGGTGCGTTGATGGCCTTTCAGATGGACAGTGGGCTGACCGTGAATGGCCGGATGGATACACCATCGCTGAATGCGTTGGGTATCAAGATTCCATAAGTTTTTGGCGCTGATGTGATTTTTGACGCCGGCTACCGGAACTCATTGGCCCACCCGAGTACTCAAGAAATGATTACCTTGCGGGTGATTTCGGAGGCAGCGTGTGGGTCAGTCAAAATCAGCAACCTGGGTCAAAATCGCATCAGCGCCGACTATCATGGGCTTATCTTGCACCGCAAATAGTTCGATTTGAACTGGCCTAATGCTCCCGGACACCTCTTAAGGGCGATATGATTCGCCCAATCAGGAGGTTTCCATGCAAGAGCGAAAGACCTACACCCGCGAGTTCAAGCAACGTGCTGCAAGCATGGTTCTTGATGATAACTGCTCAGTTCCTGACGTCTGTGCATCGATGGACGTTGGGCCTACGGCTCTGCGCCGATGGATTGATCAGGTTCGCAAAGAGCGTCAGAAAGGGCAGCCAGTGGCAGGTACTAGGGCAATCAGCGACGAACAGCTAGAGCTTCAACAGCTGCGAGCCAAGGTCAAACACCTGGAAACCGAGGCTGAAATCTTAAAAAAGGCTACGGCTCTCTTGATGTCGGATCCCGATCGTTTTTCCTGATCGAGGAGCTGAGAGAGTCGAGCTCATATCCGACCCGCCTTCTTTGTAGCGCGCTCAGCGTTTCCCGCAGCGCGTTTTATGACTGGCTTAAGCGTCGCTCAGTGCCGAATACCAAGCGTGACGCACTCAGAGCAAAAGTCGTGCAACTGCATGAAAAGCCGGGGAAGTTCAGGCGCGCGGATGATTTCTCAGCACTTGAAGGCCCAGCAGATCAAGGTGGGACGGCATCTGGCCGGAAAACTCATGGCGGAGGCAAATCTGGCCAGCAGACAGCGCCGCCGCCAGTATCGCTCTAGAGGAGTCGAAGCATTTGTGGCCAAGAACCTGCTTGAGCGTAATTTCGAGCCAACCGCAATCAATCAGGTCTGGTGCGGCGACGTTACCAGCCTGATGGTTGGTAAACGCTGGTATCACTTGGCAGCGGTCATTGATCTGTTTGCCCGCCGAATCGTTGGCTGGGCGTTTTCTCTGATCAATGATGCCAACCTGGTTACCAAGGCGCTGAGAATGGCGATGGAGGTTCGAGGCAAACATGCAGGTTTGACGTTTCATTCGGATCAAAGCTGCCAATACACCAGCCAGCTCTTTCAATCCGCGCTGCTGGAGCATTGGATAACGCAAAGCATGAGCCGCAGAGGGCAGTGCCGGGACAACGCGCCAACAGAGCGTGCTCAAATCAGAGTGGGTGCCCATTAAGGGCTACACGACGGTTGAAGAAGCCAGGCAGGATATGACCAGCTTCTTCATGCGATACAATCGAATCAGGCTCCACAGCCACAACAACTACCTGTCGCCAATAGCAATGGAGCAGCAGGCGGCTTAATTACCGTAGTCGGTGTCCGGAAAAACTTGACCAGAACACGCCCGCTCCTCCCGATCCTCAGCGGCGACTGCTGCCCGCATGACCGTAGTGTAACCGAGCTACGTTCTGATCGATGCGGCCTTGGATCGTGCGCAAGGTGTCTCGAGTAATAACCTGTGGGTATAGGTTCTCGGCGATGCTTGCAAACTGGCTCGCCACATCGCAAATGCCGTCAATCATTCTGCCGGCAACGTCCGGGGGCACCTCGGCTTCCTCGGCAAGCCGAAACATTTGCGTGCGAGAAATCGACAGGGCTTCCCCCATCACATCCATCTGGTGATATCCACTCGGCCCCTCGCAGAAGGTCACGTCGTAAGCCGGCGACAATCTCCACTGACCGTCTTGCGACATGATGTACGCAAAGTTTTTGGGATGATCGTCTCGATTGTTGAACGCAACATTGAAGACGGCACGTTTGAAGGCCACCGCCATCTCTCGCACGTCGTTGGTACACATCTGTGTTGCCCGCAAGAAGTTGACGTAGTCCAACACCCCCGGAGACCGGTAATTTGCCCCCGTAAAGGCCGCGAGGCTTTGCATGGGTACACGCAGACCATCCCGACGGTCAAATCGCTTACTGGCAAACGCTGCCAACCCATTAGGCAGACTGAAGTAATGCGTGTCAGGGGTCTCGATGCCGCACATGCGCAGGCACTCGGCGTAGACCATTTCGATAGCGCACACCTCGGCATGCTCTTCTTTCGCCGGGAACTTGACCAACCAAGCTTCAAAGCCCGCCGTAACGGCAGTGGTAAAACGGCCAGTTTCTGGATCGCGATAGACGAGGGCCTTAGGCCTTGCACCTTGAGGCGAGCCACCCACCAGCAGCAACGTCTGCAGGAACTCGCCACCGTCTCCATGGAGCACTTCCTGCACCTCGGCGGCAAGCTGCTCCAGCGGGATGTGGACTTCAGACTCCTGCCCTTCTGGTGCCACGGGCTCAAACGTTATGGCCCCCATTGCATTGCTACCGATGTAGGCAAGCCGTTCCAGTGAGCCGATGCGCGCCGTGGTGAGCCCGCGGCGCCTGAACATACGGTCCATCAGTAACATGCCCCACCCATCGGGCAAGGAGTCGTAAACAGGCCCTGGCAAGTACAGTTGGTGGTCTGGAAAATTTTGGCGCAACTGAGCCCCCACCAACGGGAGCGTGTAGGAGGACAGTTCCAGGCCCCTTTGCCTGGCTTCATTGCTGTACTCGAACACGATCAGCGGGCGACCGGTCAAGGCGGTTGTGGAGACCAGCGTCCCCCATTGCCATCGCTCACCCCAGCCCTCGTAGAAGACGTTCACCTGCTCAAGCATTGCCGGACTTCCTCTTTGAACGGAGACGATTGGCGCTGTTTTCGTAGCGCCGAATATCCTCGATGCTGTCCAGCTTTGGCAGGAACAGGCCTTCAAGTTCCTTGGTGCGACCAAGAGCCATCGCCACACGAACGACGTTCTCGAATCCGACATTGCGCCCTGCTTCAAGGTTGGACACCGTGTTTGTGCCGATGCCAGCACGTCCGGCCAAGTCGGCTTGTGTCATGTCCAGCGCCAAGCGCTCTGTACGCAAGCGATCGCAGAGGCGCTTGACGACCTCGCTCGGCTTGCTGAAGCTTAAATCCAACATAGTGTGCACCAAGCCCATTGCCTGCCAGTTAGTCCACAAAATTATAGAATTAACGCCCACCATCTATCAAGCGACTTAATTCCCAGAACCTGTGGCTTATCGATTAATTTCTAGTATTAGCCACAATTTAATGGATTTATCTACCATAAAAGCCAAAAACTGGGAGAGTTATTGGGGGCCGTTAAGAACCGTACTCTGGGTGAAGGCTTGCCTTACGCCCGAGCCCAGTTAGCGTTGGGGGCAAAGATGGGGGCACGCTAAGAATTTCGCGACCTGAAACCACCGTTCTAGAGCCTGGTCAAAATGCTCTTCGGCGACTCGGATAGCCTATAGACGGCCCTTGCAGGCCGAATAGCGCCTATCGCCTTGGCCAAGGCGCTTAGTCGATCCTTCTCATGCTGCAGTGTCAGTGTGGCATGCGCGCGCGTGATCAGTTGGTCCGCCTGCCTAAGGCACGCCGTTTTGAACAGAACAGGGTTTATTTCGGCAAGGCTGATAAGGGCTTTCAACAGGCGAGCATCCACTTCGAACACACCTGCACCGTCTCTGCTGATCGGGGCGAAGAAATCCTCAAACAGATCATCGACGTTCAGCCCTCGAACAAATACCTGCTCACACTGCGGATCTGTCTGCCGGCCAGACCCGCCGGGCTTACCCCAGCATGCCAACGTTCTCACTCCCCGGCCAATCACATCAATAGCGGTACCTGGATCGTTGACGGCAGGTGACAACGCGCGCGAAGCGATTTCAGAGAGGACGCAGAGCCCGAAACGGGGATCGTGTTCGAATGTGCGACGGTTACCGATGGTCAGCGTAGACAGGATCTTTTCCCTGGTGGCCTGTGTGCCATCGTCTTGCCTGGTGCCCAGGCTGACAACGTGCAACAGCGGCATGCCTTCGTGTACGAAGGTTCCCGGCACCACCTCCAGGTAAATATGCGTGCAGTCGTGCTGCGCGATAGCGCCCAAGGCCAACACGTCGATATGTTGCACATAGCCCGTCTGCCCACTTTCGATGGTCATTGCGCCGGGGGCCAGAGCGTGATCGGCCGGGTAGGCTGCAGCGCCAAGGCAGGGCCATTGGGCGCGTTGGCTGATGGCCGCCATGGCCGCTTTTTCGACGCGGTCGATGGTTTCTCCTACCCTGCCGAGCTTGGACAAATGGTCGATCCACCGCAGCAGGGTGTAGACCACCAGTACAACCACGGCGATGGTCACCGCGAACAGCAGCACGCGACCCTGCGCGCCGTAGGCGCCGGTGCTCAGGGCAATGATGCCTACCAGGCTGAAAAGAAATGAGCCAATAAACGTAGCGAGGGCGTTTTGCGTCGTAGTGTCTTCCATCACCAAAGTGGTGGCTCGCGGGGTCACACCACTACTTGCGGCACCGTACGCGGTGACCATCGTGCTCAACGAAAAGGTCGTGACGGCCAGCATGCTGGACGCAATGATGCCCAGAATCTTGTCCACCGCATCTGCACCGATGCGCGTGGGCAGGGACTCGGGAACGAAGTCTTTGAACACAACGGCAAGCAGTGCCGTAGCGACCCCTAGAAGCGAGAACAAGGAGGCTCTGAACCACAATCGCTTGGTGAGACGATGGGTTGCCCAGCGCAAACGGTCGATCATGTGGTGCCCTCGGTGACTGCGTCGATTTGAACGGAGTGTACATGGCTGTCGATACTGGCTAAGTTGAATTAATCTTGGCCATCTCAAAAATGGAACACTGCCCATGTTCGACCTCAACGAACTCTTCCTCTACGCCAAGGTGGTCGAGCACGGCGGCTTTGCGGCGGCGGGCCGTGCGCTGAACCTGCCCAAATCGACCTTGAGCCGCAGAGTCAGCCAGCTTGAAGCCAGGCTGGGGGCGCGGCTGATACAGCGTTCGACGCGCCAGTTCCAGGTCACCGATATCGGCCAGGCCTATTACCGCCATTGCGTGGCGATGATTGCCGAAGCCGAGTCGGCCGAAGATGTGATTGCCTTCAATAAATCAGAGCCGCGGGGCGTGATCCGCTTGAGTTGCACCACTGCGCTGCTCAACTACTGGGTGGCACCGATGCTCGCCCAATTCATGGCCCAATGCGCCAGCGTCGAACTGAACGTGAAAAGCTTCAACCGCAAGGTCGACATCATCAGCGAAGGCTATGACATGGCCTTGAACCTGTGTTTCCCACCGCTGGAAAGCAGTGAGCTGGTCATGAAGGTACTGGCGAAAAGCCCTCAGGTACTGGTGGCGAGCGCGACTTTTCTGCAGGACGCTCCCCTGCCCTCGCTACCGGCTGACCTTGCCGGGATGGCGACGATCCATTGGGGCAACCCGTTGCTTCAGTACGTGTGGGACTTGAACGCGCCGGACGGCGCGACGGCCCAGATCGCGCACACGCCACGCCTGGTAAGTGATGATATGTCGACCCTGAAAAACGCAGCACTGGCGGGCGTGGGCATCGCCAACCTGCCGCAGGTAGTCGTGAAAGACGAACTGGCCGATGGCCGCTTGATTGCCGTATTGCCTGAATGGCAACCCGCTGAAGGCGTGATCACCGCCGTGTTCCCCTCCAGGCGTGGGCTGATGCCGTCGGTGCGGTCCTTGATCGACTTTCTGGGCGATGCATTTGAGGCGCCGTGATGCTCCCACGGGTTGTTGGGAAAGTTCCTTGCACCCTCAGCAACAGTCTTTTGTCATCAATCACATTGATAGCTCCCTAACAAAAACCCCATGCTAGAGGGCTGACTCCGCGCTTATATCATTCCGAATGATAGTTACCTTTGCTTCATTCGATTCGTGACATAGCACCTCCCCGCGCATGATCCGCCCATCTCAAATACATTGGCGGATGCACCTCATGGAACAGTCACTCAAACATTTGCGCTTCCCTCTGGCGATATTGGCCGTGGTGGTGATGAGCGCGTGCGGCAAGTCCCCGGAACAAGCGGCCGCCATGCCTCCTGCCAAAGTCAGCGTGGCCAAGGTGCTGGAACAACCGGTCAACGAGTGGGACGAGTTCACCGGGCGTCTTGAAGCGCCGGAAACCGTACAGATTCGTCCGCGGGTGTCCGGGCAGATTGACCAGGTGGCGTTCACCGAAGGCGCGCTGGTGAAGAAAGGCGACCTGCTGTTCCAGATCGACCCTCGCCCGTTCCAGGCCGAAGTACGCCGCCTGGAGGCCCAGCTGGCTCAGACCAAAGCCGCCGCCACCCGCAGCGAAAACGAAGCACAACGCGGCGAACGCCTGCGCCAGAGCAATGCGATCTCCGCCGAACTGGCCGACTCGCGCACCACCGCCGCCCAGGAAGCCCGTGCCGCGATGGCCGGGATCCAGGCGCAGTTGGATCTGGCCAAGCTGAACCTGAGTTTCACCCGCGTGACCTCGCCCATCAGTGGCCGCGTCAGCCGTGCCGAAATCACCGCCGGCAACCTGGTGACCGCCGATACCACTGCGCTCACCAGCGTGGTCTCCACCGACAAGGTCTATGCCTACTTCGATGCCGATGAGCGCGTATTCCTCAAGTACACCGAACTGGCCCGTGAAGGCCGGCGTGGCGCAACCACCCCGGTGTACCTGGGCCTGTCCAACGAAACCGGCAACCCGCACCTGGGCCAGATGAACTTTGTCGACAACCAGGTCAACCCATCCACCGGCACCATCCGCGGCCGTGCGGTGTTCGACAACAGCAAGGGCGAATACACCCCTGGCCTGTATGCGCGCTTGAAGCTGGTCGGCAGCGGCACCTATTCGGCGGTGTTGATCAATGACGAAGCCGTCGGCACCGACCTGGGCAAGAAATTCGTACTGGTGATGGACGGCGACAAGCCGGCTTATCGCGCGGTGGAACTGGGGCCGAAAATCGAAGGCTTGCGCATCGTGCGCAGCGGCCTGACCAAGGACGACACCGTGATCGTCAAGGGCCTGCAGCGTGTACGCCCAGGCTCGCCGGTCGCACCGGAAACCATCCCGATGGCCAGCAAGGAAACCCTCGCCGCCTTGGCCCAACAACGACAAGCGCTTGAAGCCAGCAACCTGGAGCAAGTGGCGCCGGAAAAACCCGCGCCCAAGCTCGCAAGCGTCGCGACTCCACGCGGTTAAGGGATACGACTCAAGATGAATTTTTCCAAGTTCTTCATTTCACGGCCGATCTTCGCAGCGGTGCTGTCGCTGTTGATCCTGATCGCCGGTGCAATCTCGCTGTTCCAACTGCCGATCAGCGAATACCCGGAAGTGGTGCCGCCGACCGTGGTAGTGCGCGCCAACTTCCCGGGTGCCAATCCCAAAGTCATCGGTGAAACCGTGGCCGCGCCGTTGGAGCAAGCCATCACTGGTGTCGAGAACATGCTGTACATGTCCTCGCAGTCCACCGCTGACGGCAAGCTGACCCTGACCATCACCTTCGCCCTGGGCACCGACCTGGACAACGCGCAGGTGCAGGTGCAAAACCGTGTGACGCGCACCCAGCCCAAGCTGCCGGAGGAAGTGACGCGCATCGGTATTACCGTGGACAAGGCCTCCCCCGACCTGACCATGGTGGTGCACTTGACCTCCCCGGATCAGCGTTATGACATGTTGTACCTGTCCAACTACGCGATCCTCAATATCAAGGATGAACTGGCCCGCCTGGGCGGCGTCGGTGACGTGCAGTTGTTCGGCATGGGCGACTACTCCCTGCGCGTGTGGCTGGACCCGAACAAAACCGCTTCGCGCAACCTGACGGCGACCGATGTGGTCACGGCGATCCGCGAGCAGAACCGCCAGGTGGCAGCCGGTGCCCTGGGCGCCCAACCTGCGCCGAGTGACACCAGCTTCCAGTTGTCGGTCAACACCCAGGGCCGCCTGGTCACTGAGGAAGAGTTCGAGAACATCGTGATTCGCGCCGGCGCCAACGGTGAAATCACCCGCCTCAAGGACATCGCCAGGGTCGAACTGGGCTCCAGCCAATACGCGCTGCGCTCGTTGATCGATAACCAGCCCGCCGTTGCGATTCCGATTTTCCAGCGTCCCGGCTCCAATGCCATCGACATCTCCAACGATGTACGCAGCAAAATGGCCGAGCTGAAAAAGAGCTTCCCGGCGGGCATGGATTACCGCATCGCCTATGACCCGACTATCTTTGTGCGCGGTTCCATCGAAGCGGTGGTGCATACCCTGTTTGAAGCACTGATCCTCGTGGTGCTGGTGGTGATTCTGTTCCTGCAGACCTGGCGCGCCTCGATCATTCCATTGGTGGCGGTACCGGTATCCTTGATCGGTACCTTTGCGGTGATGCACCTGTTCGGGTTCTCGCTCAACGCCCTGTCATTGTTCGGGCTGGTGCTGGCCATCGGTATCGTGGTGGACGACGCCATCGTGGTGGTGGAGAACGTCGAGCGTAATATCGAGCTGGGCCTGGAGCCGTTCCCGGCGACCGAAAAAGCCATGAGTGAAGTGACCGGCCCCATCATCGCCACGGCGCTGGTGCTGTGTGCGGTGTTCATTCCAGCCGCCTTTATCAGTGGCTTGACCGGGCAGTTCTACAAGCAGTTCGCCTTGACCATCGCGATCTCAACCGTGATCTCGGCGTTCAACTCCCTGACCCTGTCCCCTGCCCTGGCCGCTGTGCTGCTGCGCGGTCACGACGCGCCGAAGGACCGTTTCTCCAAGTTCCTCGACAAGGTCTTCGGGGGCTGGCTGTTCCGTCCCTTCAACCGCTTTTTCGAAAAGGCCAGCCATGGCTACGTAGGCACCGTGCGCCGTGTGATTCGCGGCAGCGGTATTGCCTTGTTCGTCTACGCCGGTTTGATGGTGCTGACGTTCTTCGGCTTTGCCCACACGCCGACCGGTTTCGTACCGGCCCAGGACAAGCAATACCTGGTGGCCTTCGCCCAACTGCCCGACGCCGCGAGCCTGGACCGCACCGAAAACGTGATGAATCGCATGTCGGAGATCGCCCTTAAACAACCTGGCGTGGAAGCTGCGATTGCCTTCCCGGGCCTGTCGATCAACGGGTTCACCAACAGCCCGAACAGCGGCATCGTGTTCGTGACCTTGAAGCCCTTTGATGAGCGCAAAGACCCAAGCATGTCTGCCGGTGCGATTGCCGGCGCACTGAACGGCCAATACGCCAATATCGAAGAAGCCTACATGGCGATCTTCCCGCCGCCGCCGGTACAAGGCCTGGGCACCATCGGGGGCTTCCGCCTGCAGATCGAAGACCGTGGCAACCTCGGCTATGACGAGCTGTACAAAGAAGTGCAGAACGTGATCGCCAAGAGCCACGGCGTGCCTGAACTGTTCGGCCTGTTCACCAGCTACACCGTCAACGTGCCGCAAGTGGACGCGGCCATCGACCGCGAAAAGGCCAAGACTCACGGCGTGGCGATCAGCGACATCTTCGACACCCTGCAGGTCTACCTGGGTTCGTTGTATGCCAACGACTTCAACCGCTTCGGGCGTACCTATCAGGTCAACGTGCAGGCCGAGCAGCAGTTCCGCCAGGACTCCGACCAGATCGGCCAATTGAAAGTGCGCAATAACAGAGGCGAGATGATCCCGCTGGCGACCTTTATCAAGGTCAGCGACACCTCGGGCCCGGACCGCGTGATGCACTACAACGGTTTCATCACCGCAGAAATCAACGGCAACGCCGCGCCGGGCTACAGCTCGGGCCAGGCCCAGGCCGCGATTGAAAAACTGCTCAAAGATGAACTGCCCAATGGCATGACCTACGAGTGGACCGACCTGACCTATCAGCAAATCCTCTCGGGCAATACCGCGCTGTTCGTGTTCCCGCTCTGCGTACTGCTGGCGTTCCTGGTGCTCGCCGCCCAATACGAAAGCTGGAGCCTGCCGCTGGCGGTGATCCTGATCGTACCGATGACGCTGCTGTCGGCCATTACCGGGGTAATCATCTCGGGCGGCGACAACAACATCTTCACCCAGATCGGCCTGATCGTACTGGTGGGCCTGGCGTGCAAGAACGCGATTCTGATCGTCGAGTTCGCCAAGGATAAACAGCAGGAAGGCCTCGATCCGCTCGCCGCGGTACTGGAAGCCTGCCGCCTGCGTCTGCGGCCGATCCTGATGACCTCGTTCGCGTTCATCATGGGTGTGGTGCCGTTGGTGCTCTCCAGCGGTGCCGGCGCCGAGATGCGCCATGCCATGGGCGTGGCGGTGTTCTCCGGGATGATCGGTGTGACCTTCTTCGGTCTGTTGCTGACACCAGTGTTCTACGTACTGATCCGTCGCTATGTCGAGCGCAGTGAAGCGCGCAAAGCGGCCAAGGCCTTGAAGCTGGAGACACAGCAATGAGTGTGAAAGTATTCCTGCCGAGCCTGTTGGTGCTGGCGCTCGCCGCCTGTGCCGTAGGCCCGGACTACAAGACCCAGCAACTGGAGGCGGCCAATATCACGGCCGCCGCCGACACCAAGAGCTACGACCACGCGAAATACGAAGGCATCTGGTGGCAGCAGTTCGACGACCCGACCCTCAACCAACTGGTGACCCAGTCCCTGAGCGGCAACCGCGACCTGCGCGTGGCCTTCGCCCGTCTGCGGGCGGCACGGGCCATCCGTGATGATGCGGCCAACGACATCATGCCGGTGGTCACCTCCCGCGCCAGCAGCGATGTGGGCAAAGGCCAGATTCCCGGCCAGACCACCAAACGCGTCAACAGCGAGCGCTACGACCTGGGCTTGGACATGGCCTGGGAAGTGGATTTGTTCGGACGTATCCGCCGCAACCTGGAAGCCAGTGACGCCGACCAACAGGTGGCCGAAGCCGACCTGTACCAGCTGCAAGTCACCATGATTGCCGAGCTGGTGGATGCCTACGGCCAACTGCGCGGTGCGCAACTGCGCGAACGTATTGCCCTGGACAACCTGAAGAACCAGCAGGAGTCGCGCACCATCACCGTCAGCCTGCGCGATGCCGGCGTAGGGGACCAGCTCGACGTGGAGCGCGCCGATGCGCGCCTGGCAGCGGTGGAAGCCAGCGTGCCGCAACTGCAGGCCGAACAAGTGCGCGAGCGCAACCGCATCGCCACCCTCCTCGGCCAGCGCCCCGACAAGCTGAGCGTGGACCTGAGCCCGAAAGACCTGCCAGCGATTGCCAAGGCGTTGCCGATTGGCGACCCTGGCCAACTGCTGCAACGACGCCCGGACATCCTCAGCGCCGAACGCAAACTGGCCGCCGCCACCGCACGTATCGGCGTGGCCAAGGCCGACCTGTTCCCACGGGTGAGCCTCAGCGGTTTCCTCGGCTTCACCGCCGGGCGCGGTTCGCAAATCGGCTCTGCCGCCGCGAATGCCTGGTCTCTAGGGCCGAGCATCACTTGGGCCGCGTTTGACCTGGGCAGCGTACGCGCGCGTTTGCGTGGCGCGAATGCCGAAGCCGATGGCGCACTGGCGACCTATGAACAGCAAGTGTTGCTGGCATTGGAAGAGTCTGAAAACGCCTTCAGCGACTACGGCAAGCGCCAGCAACGTTTGGTCTCGCTGATCCGCCAAAGCGAATCCAGCCGCGCCGCCGCCGACCTTGCGGCGATCCGCTACCGCGAAGGCACCGTGGACTTCCTGGTCCTGCTCGACGCCCAGCGCGAACGCCTGGCCGCCGAAGACGCCCAGGCCCAGGCCGAAGTCGACCTGTATCGCGGCATCGTCGCAATCTACAAGGCCCTTGGGGGTGGTTGGCAGCCGGATACAGTGGTGGCTAGCAGCAAGTGATGTAAAGAGCTCCTTTGGTTGGTCGCATCCAGCCAATTTTTAGCCCTGCGATCCATTCGGTCGCGGGGCTTTTTTTTAGCCTGGCATTAGCGGATCAAGCAATTTGGCATACATGTAATACTTATCTGAAAGAAGTTTCCCAAATATTTAAACAGGTTAAATATCTGTCGCAAGGGGTCGATAGCAGGGAGAACCTTTCATCCTATAAGGAGACGAGCATGGATATGAGATTGGTAATCCCCAATACACTTTCCAAACAGACAGATGCTTTTGTTATCAAAAATCCAGAAAAAACGACGAACACATTTACTTTTACTGAAGAGTCCAAAGCCGTTGATGAGCTGCGAATGTGGCAGCAAAGGGAGCTTTCCGATCTGAAGCAGTTTTTAAAGGGCTATGACATGACATCTATTAGTACTGACGAGCTAAAGGTGGTCGGAAGGCGGTTGTACGAAAGCAATATCATTGATGCAAGCGCTTTCGGCATATTCACATTTGGAGATGGTGCATTTGATGCCAACGGAAAACAAACAAACACACAGGTAAAATTCAACGCAATCGCTCTATTCAACGAGAAGCTGGATGACTACCTTGACTTTGTTAAAAGCAACCCTAGCGTGGGCCGTTCGCAAGGCATTCCTGAATACATAAAAGGGATGGTGGATGCTAATCGCGCAATTAATGCGTTGGCGTACTTCTCGAACTCCTCGAAAAATGATCTGTCGGTCGAAGAGCGTGCCTGATCCCGACTCAGAAACCCAAATCGAAGTGTGCCAGAACCTCTGGCACACCTTATTTATCTATGGGTCAGCGACTCAAGCGAAGGGCGCTGTCAGTTATTTCCTAATCCCGCCTGTAACGCCACTTTCACGCAAGTCAGGTGCCGTCCTGGCCGCCCATTCTAAAAAGAACCTTTTTTAAAATACCAAGTGCTCTTGCACATAGGCCTTGAACGCCTGGTCACGTGCCGGCTGATGCGTGGGCGGGCGCTCGGGAAGCACGGTACCGGGAGGCTGCTGCATTAATCGATAAACTCCGATCAGCTTCTTGGAGCCCTGGTCCATCGCGTAGATCAACCCTGGCGCGGGGGCGATCGCAGCGCGTTCGCTGGCGATTCTTATGGGTACCTGATCGGTGATCGGTAATTCCCCAAAAGCCGCCTGCGCGGCTTCAATTATCGCGCGGTTCTGCTTGAACAAGTTGGGGTCCGTCTTGAGCTGAGAAAGTAGGGCAACACTGGTCATCGTGGATTCCCCGTTGAGACTGCCGGCGCGGGAGCCAAACATGTTGATGCCTGTCTTGCTCACCAGATCTGGTGCATCTTGACCTGGCAGGACCAACACTGCAGGGTCGGTATGCCCGTTGGCCAGGTTGAGCAAGCCTGCCGCATTTTCTTCATCTGTTCTCAACCGCGTGAGGTAGGCGAGATCAAGCGTACCTCGGCTCACAGGGCCTGGCAGGTGGTCAAGTTCATGAATCAACGCGTTGCTCATAGCGCCTTCGTGGGAGCCGAAATGCTGGTAATAGCGCTTGGCACCATCGATGTTGACCTCCATGAATTTCCCCGTCTTATCGACCTTGAAATCTTCCGGGATGACCTGCGCCACCCATCGTTGGTCCCGGGAGCGCATGAACCTTATATTTCTGGTAGTCAGCGCTTGAGCGTTGGTCTTGAGCCGTGAAAGGCGAGATGTCATCAGTTTTCGCGCCTGAACAGGTGTCATGCCCTGGAAGCTCTTGAGCACAAAGTCCACGTCTTCAGTCAGCGCAGGGTCTGCTAGCGCTTTAAGTGCATCGTCCACCTTGGACACCATCAGCGGCTGCGAACGCTCGATGAGCTCCTTGACCTCTGCGCGTGTGGCTATCGGCCCTGGCTTGACCTTGCCTTCGTTCGGTTGCGTCGCCACCGGGTGCTCTTCCTGCGGCTTTTCTGTGCTTTTTAGCGAGTCGCGGCGCATTTGCCGAACGCGCCCGACCCGCTGTTCTTCGAGTTGCGCTTTCCAAGCGGCGCGCACCACGCTCTGGGACTTCTCTCCAAGCCGAAACAGGCGGCTTCCTACCCACTTGGCGACTTTGAGCAGAGGTTCAGAGAGGCCGGCGAATGGATTGAGCAAACCGTTGGTGACTGTCCCCACCGCCCGGGTAGCCGCCGCCAGCCTGGAAAAGCCGGTTTGCGCCTTATCGAACGCTGCAGCCCCCTCCGCTGCACCTCCTGCGACGACAGTAATGGCTACCGCAACGTCGGTGGCGCACCCTGTCAACGCTCTCAGGTCTTTTTTAACGTGCCCGGAGACAATGTCGTCGTAGCAAGCCTTGAAGGGAATCAATGTATTTACAAGTGTTTTACTGACCCGTTTGACCCGATCATCGAAACGCTCCGAGGCCGTTTGCCCCATTGCGGTAGTGAGGAGTTGTTCGGGATCCAGCACCAGATTGCGTTTGGCTACGTAGTCAGCAATCGCATTGGCCCGCTCCGAAAAAAAACCAAGCGGTGCCAGCGTTTGTGAAGATGTCGCCGCCGGCAGTGTTTCGCGCAATGCCCTGATCTGTACCTCGGATGCCCCCGCCCGTGGACCGTCCACGTGGGACTTCATACGGGTCACCCACAACCGCGCGACGATTGCCTCGCCTTTGTCCAACATCGCCTTGAAGTCGTGCCGTTCGACATAGGTCCCGCTCATGGGAAAAAACTCATAACACTTGGCATCTTTGCCCTGCCCGACGCCGATCAGGAAGCCATAGCGCCCCCTCACCGCCTGGAGTTGCTCATCGGCATCTGTTATGGAAGTACCTGCGCCATTAATGGACTCGGCCTCGACTCGATAAAAGGTCAGTTCCTGAGTGGCCAGTGCCTGCCGGTCCGCGTAGGGCATTTTGCTGAGAATGTCTTTCAGGCCCGTGGAGACGGCCTTTTGAAAACGCTCGGTATCACCCTTGACAGCCTCGGCAAGGGACTGTCCGGAATGTTTCAACCTCGTGAAGTGCACCCGCAGGGAAGCCAGCCTGGGGTCATATTCATCTTTGAACAACGTGGCGCCAGTCATATCCACAAGCCTGGTCGAGGCAAATTCACCGTACTTGAGATTGCCGCTCATGTGCAGGTCAACCAGGCTTTCCTTAAAGCCGAGACTGCGCTGCAACCAGGGTAACCCGGGCACCATATTAGACAGCAACTGGGGAAACCGGTACGCCACGGTATGCATCGGCTCGTTCAGATCGTGCCCCGGAAGCACGCGTTCGAGGTCAGCCTGCGCTCGCGCTCGCCGGTCTTTTATCGGGGTGCTCAGTGTTACAAGCGCCTGATGAGAGCTCTCGATATAGTCGTTGTATTTTGTCGCCGCGACTTGCAGGTCTTGGGCGGTGTACTGATCGTCCGCTCGCCGAGCAATGACCCCGTGCATCGTTGCCCAATCAAGCAGCGGTTCTGTTTCGATGGCATGAAACAACACCACTTGCTCCGGCGTCAGGGCCTGGAGGATGGCGCGCTCCAGCACCTGATCATAGGTGAGGGTGCGGCTGGAGCCCTCTGCTGACTCCTCCAGCAACGCGACAGTTTTCCTGAGTACCACCCAGGCAGGAGAGCCGATGCGCAACGTATCCGGCGTGTCTGGCAGCACAAACTCTGGAGCGACACTGGCCAGCATGATATGCACAGTGGCATCCACCGCCTCGGGCCGCACGCGCCCATTGCGCACCAGATGCGCCTTCAAGTCGCCCTTGACTTCTGCCAGGGTACGCCCGGCGTTAGCCGGTGAGTACAGGTCATAACCTGCGATATGGTTTCTACGCTGCCCCAGCTCGGGGTCGATGCTCAACATCAGGGCAGTCAGCAGCAGTTGGTTGCGCTGGTCGTTTGAAAACCCGGCAGGATCACGCCCAATCGCAGCCAGCAATGTGTTCTGCCGATAGCGATTGAGCGGTGCATGGCTACTCAGATGCCGAGTGATCTGATCATCCATGTTTTGCGTGGTCACGTTCATGCTGGTGAGGATGCCGTCGCCGACATAGGTTCTTAACGCCTCGACCAAGCGTTGGCGTTCGTCAAGGCTCAGGCTTGGGTGGCCTGGCTCGGGTGCCTGCGCAGATGCCCAGGTGTAGTTGCCCAAGGCAGGGCTCGATGGTAGCCCAAGACGCTGCCAATTGATCAGGTTACGCACCTGCGCGGCCGTTCGCGGCAGGTTTTCACCACTCAGCCCTGGAAAACGTTGTTGCAGAAACGCCAGCGCGGTGGTGTCTTTGTCGACGGCGCCAGGACGGGGTGCCAGGTTAAACCGCAGGTTCGCCAGGTCGACGAAGGCATAGTCAGCCTTATCGAGCACACTGCGCTCCAACACGGTCAACCAGGCTTGCCGGTCAATCGCGTCCGCCTCGGCTTGAGTGAGTCTGTGTTGCGCGGGATCCGACCCGGCAACCCACGATGACGAGACCTCAGGGGGGGTAACAAAAGGTGGGGGACCGAAACGCGCTGAAGAGAGAAGAGGTATTGCTGCAGGAACTTTTGATAACACGTCCATGACCCAGCGTTCAATAAGGGTTTCCAGACTGAGAGAAGGTCTGCGCTGGCTCCATAGGAAAAAGACGAGGCGCAAGCCAGACCTTTCGCTACGCTAATTGCCGCCGATTCAACTCGCGTCGCGCAGAATCAGGCTGCGCAAGTGCCCCGGATTGGACCCGGACCACTTGCGGAACGCCTTGTAGAACGAACTGGTATCGGCAAACCCCAACCGCGACGCAATCTCGGCAAAACTGATCTGCGGTTCAGCCAGCCACACAATCGCCAGCTCCTTGCGTACACCGTCTTTGAGGCCCTGATAAGTCTGCCCCTCCTCTGCCAGGCGGCGGCGCAGTGTGGAAGCGGAAATGCACAAGCTGGCCGCAAGGCCCTCGGTTTCAGGCCAGGTATGGGGCGGCATCTGGCGCAGGTCGTGCTTGATGCGGGTGGCGAGGCTTTCGGGATCGCGGTATTTGACCAGGATGTTGGCCGGCGCACGGGCAAGGAAGCGCTTGAGTTCTTCCGGACTGCGCTTGATCGGCAGGTCGAGACAATCGGCTGAAAAAATCATGCGTGTGCGTGGTCGGTCAAAGCGCAGGTTGTCAGAAAACATCACCCGGTAATCGTCACAGAAGTCCGGCTGCGCGCAACGCAGTTCAATGGCGAGGATCGGGATGCGCCGCCCCGCCAGCCAGCAGGCGACGCCGTGGACGATCATCCAATAAGTGAAATAGGTAAAAGCGCGTTTTGGCTCATCAGGTTCGAGCAGGACAATCTCCGCCAGACTCTGTTGGCGAACCAGTTGGGCCGGCAGATGCTCCAGCATCAACGAGAGAAACCCCAAGCCGGTTTCCAGGCCGGCCGCCAGGCTGGGTTGCGCCATGGAGGCGCGACACAGGAACGCCAGGCTACCGGACTTGAGTGTGCGTGGGTCCATGCCAAAAAACTCGTCGTCCCTGCGCCGCGCCAGCAAGCGCCACAGGCGTGCATAGGCCGTGGCCGCCACGCGAGCGTCGGGCTGCTCAAGCAACGCCGGGTCAATCCCGACTTTGCTCAATGCCTCAACGGTGGCCGCTCCCGGCGCGCAACTATGCAACAGCGCTTCGCGCACAAGGTGGATGGAGATAGTGTCTTTTTCCGACATGGGGCGTTGAACTGTCCGGCTGCAGTCTGGGTGGTCTGCATCATAAAGGCGGTTGCGCTTCGCCACCACCGTTCAGCCCACGTTCAGCAAAGGTCAATATTTCTTGTTTAGCAATGAGTATCATTATGTTACAACTTAGCTCCCTAACTAGTTGTGCCCGGGTGCCCGATGCTCGTTCCTTTTTTAATCATGCTGCGCGAAGGCATTGAAGCGGCATTAATCGTTGGCATTATCGCCAGTTACCTGCAACAGACCGGGCGTGGCCAATGGATGCCTGCGGTGTGGATCGGCGTATTCCTGGCGGCAGCACTGGCGCTGTTGGTGGGCGGCGGCCTGGAGTTGGTCAGTGCGGAATTCCCGCAAAAGCAGCAGGAATTGTTTGAAGGTGTCGTCGGGCTGGTGGCCGTGGGCATCCTCAGTTCCATGGTGTTCTGGATGCGCAAAGTGGCGCGCTCGATTAAACACTCGCTGCATGAATCCCTCGACCATGCGTTGGCCGGCTCCAGGCACCAGGTGTTCGCCCTGATCGCCATGGTGTTTTTCGCCGTGGCCCGCGAAGGGCTGGAGACGGTGTTCTTCCTGTTGGCCGTGTTCCAGCAAAGCGAAGGTCCGGGCGCTCCGGTGGGCGCCCTGCTTGGCCTGGCCCTGGCCATTGTCGTGGGTTTGCTGATTTATTCCGGCAGCATGCGCCTGAACCTCAGTGCGTTTTTCCGCTGGACCGGCCTGTTCATCCTGGTGGTCGCGGCCGGCATTCTCGCCAATTCGGTGCAAGCCCTGCATGAAGCCGGCGTGTGGAATCACTGGCAGACCGTGCTATTCGACTTCAGCGCTGCGTTGCCCATGGACAGCCCGCTCGGTTCGGTACTGGCCGGTATGTTCGGTTACCAGGAGGCGCCGACCGTGAGCACCCTGGGCGCCTATCTGATTTACCTGGTGGTGGCCCTGGTGATGTTCTTCCTGCCCTCGGCCTCCTCCCAGCCCGTTGCCAACACTTCTTCCGTTTCCAGCCAGTAAGGACCGTCTCTTGTCCAACCCAACCCCTCAATCGGCCCCGCCGTCCCGCGCCCTGCGCTGGGGCGTGGCCGGCTCGGTGGTGGTGATGATCGCCGCCGCAGGCCTGTTCTACTACGCCTCGCAATTGGCCGCCGGCAAGCGCCAGACCAACCACAATGAAATCGCGGTGACCATCCACGGCCACGCCTGCGAACCCAACGCCCTGACGGTACCAGCCGGGCATGCCAGCTTTCGCATCATCAACCGCTCCGACCGCGCGGTGGAGTGGGAAATCCTCGACGGCGTGCTGGTGGTCGAAGAGCGGGAAAACATCGCCCCAGGCCTGAGCCAAGTGATCAACGCCAACCTGCTGCCCGGCGACTACGCCATTACCTGTGGCCTGCTGAGCAACCCGCGCGGCACCTTGCATGTCACGCCCACGGCAGAGTCTGACGCCCAGGCCAAGGCCAAGCCGTCCATGGTGGCCTTTATCGGCCCGTTGTCGGAGTTTCGCGTGTACCTGAGCAGCCAAGGCGGTGCGCTGGTCAAGGCCGTAACGGTCCTGCAACAGGCCATCGCCGCCGGCGACCTGGGCCAGGCCCAGGCGCTGTATGTACCGGCGCGCGAGGCGTATCAGCGCCTGGCGCCGGCGTCTCAGCGTCTGGCCGAATTGGATAACGCGATCAATGCCCGCGCCGATTATTTTGAAAAGCGCGAGCAGGACCCCGCCTTCAGCGGCTTCCACCGCCTCGAATACAGCCTGTTCCAGCAACACAGCCTTGATGGCCTCGCGCCGGTCGCCCAACGCCTGGTTACCGACGTCACCACGCTCAAGCAGCAATTACTGGCCCAGTCCCTGCCCCCGGAGCAACTGGTGAGCATCGTGGTCCGCAACCTCAACAGCCTGGCGGACGTGCGGGCGGCGAGCGGTGAAGAGGAACGCTACAGCCACATCGACTTGAACGGCTTTGCCGCCAATCAGCAGGTCGCGCGCAAGGTGGTCGACCTGATGCGTCCGTTGCTGGTCAAGTCCGCCGCCGACCTGTTGCCCGCTATCGACAGCGCGCTCAACGCCTTCGACAGCGAACTCGACGGGCTCAAGGTGAATGACCGCTACCCCAGCTACGACAAGGTTACAGCCGATCAGCGCAAGCAGATCGGCGACAAGGCCAAGGCACTGGCCGTTGCACTCGATGGAATCGACCCCGCCCTTGGCCTTTCCGGCCTGCAGTGAAGACGACCGCATACATGAGTGATACAGAACAGTTTGACCTCCAACGTCGCCGCGTCCTGTTGGGCATGGCGGCCACCGGCGCTGCGATTGCCGGCAGCAGCCTGACCTGCCCGGCGATGGCGGCAGCGGCTGAGCAAGTCACCACCGCACCGCGCAGTGACAAGACCCAGGACCACCAGGCGTTTTTCGGCAAGCACCAAAGCGGCATCGTCACCCCGCGCCCGGCCTGCGGCATGGTCGTGGCGTTCGATGTACTGGCCAGCGACCGCCAAGACCTGGAACGTCTGTTCCGCACCCTCAACGAGCGCATCGCATTCCTGATGACCGGCGGCACCGTGCCCCAGGTCGACCCGAAATTGCCGCCCACCGATTCCGGCATCCTTGGCCCTGTGGTCACACCGGATAACCTGACCATTACAGTATCGGTCGGTGAGTCGTTGTTCGACGAACGCTTCGGCCTTGCCGCCGCCAAGCCCAAGCGCCTGAGTCGCATGGTCGGCTTTCCCAACGATGCACTGGAACCGGCGCAGTGTCACGGCGACCTGAGCCTGCAGTTCAGCTCCAACACCCCAGACACCAACATCCACGCGCTGCGCGACATCGTCAAAAACCTGCCCGACCTGCTGCTGGTGCGCTGGAAGCAAGAAGGCAGCGTGCCGCCCCAGGCACCGGCCAAGCCCGGCGAACCGGCACAGAGTGCGCGCAACTTCCTGGGCTTTCGCGATGGCTCGGCCAACCCCAACTCCAACGATGACAAGGCCATGGACCAGATCGTCTGGGTACAGCCCACCAGCGACGAGCCGGCCTGGGCCGCCCATGGCAGTTACCAGGCCGTGCGCATCATCCGTAACTTTGTCGAGCGCTGGGATCGCACCCCGCTGCAAGAACAGGAAAGCATCATCGGCCGTATCAAACCCACGGGCGCGCCCATGGACGGCCAGCACGAAACCCAGGTCCCGGACTACCGCAAGGACCCGCAAGGCAAGTTGACCAAGCTTGATGCTCACATCCGCCTGGCCAACCCGCGTACCCCGCAGACCCAGGCCAACCTGATCCTGCGGCGGCCGTTCAACTACTCCAACGGTGTCAACAAAAACGGTCAACTGGACATGGGCTTGTTGTTCATCTGCTACCAGGCTGACCTGGAGAAAGGCTTTATCAGCGTGCAAACCCGGCTCAACGGCGAACCGCTGGAGGAGTACCTCAAGCCAGTGGGTGGCGGGTATTTCTTTACCTTGCCGGGTGTCACCGGGCCCAAGGATTTCATCGGACGCACGCTGCTCGCCGCAACGCACCCTCACCCCCCTGCCAAGACCTAAAACACCCCACAGCGGAATGTCTCCCATGAAGAAGTCGTCTATCGCGTTGTTGTTACTCAGCCTCTCGCCACTGGCAAGCTTCGCCGCTACTGCGCCGTTGGACCTGGTGGGCCCGGTGTCGGATTACAAAATCTACGTCACCGAAGAAATCGCGGAGCTGGTCACCCAGACCCAGGCGTTTACTGACGCCATCAATAAAGGCGACCTGGCCACCGCCAAGAAGCTCTACGCGCCGACTCGCGTGCACTATGAGTCCATCGAGCCGATCGCCGAGCTGTTCAGCGACCTCGACGCGTCCATCGACTCACGCGTCGACGATCACGAGAAAGGCGTGAAGGCCGAAGACTTCACCGGTTTCCACCGCATCGAGTACAGCCTGTTCTCCGAGAACACCACCCAGGGCCTCGCCGCCCTGGCCGATAAACTCAACAAGGACGTGCTGGACCTGAAAACCCGGGTTGACGGCCTGACCTTCCCGCCGGAAAAAGTCGTCGGCGGCGCCGCAGCGCTGCTTGAGGAAGTCGCCGCCACCAAGATTTCCGGTGAGGAAGACCGTTACAGCCATACCGACCTGTACGACTTCCAAGGCAACATCGACGGTGCAAAGAAAATCGTCGACCTGTTCCGTGGCCAGATCGACCACCAAGACAAGGCATTTTTGGCCAAGGTCGATAAAAACTTCGCCGCCGTGGACAAGATCCTGGCCAAATACAAGACCTCGGATGGCGGCTTCGAGACCTACGACAAAGTCAAGGAAAACGACCGTAGGGCTTTAGTGGGCCCGGTCAATACACTGGCGGAAGATTTGTCCACTCTGCGTGGGAAGTTGGGACTCAACTGATCGAAAGCGCCCCCCGTACGTGACACGGCGAGGGCGCTGCCTGAAGTATTTCAGGTCGTCATGCGGGCAGTGCTTTAAACCCGTCCAGCGGCGTGCCGGTCGGTAACCCGGTCTTCGGATGGGTCGCGTACCAACGTCCATCGGTCTGTACCGCGTACACCGGTATCGAATGGTTGTGTCCGTTATGAATAGCAGGCTGAACCGCCTGCTCCTGGACATTGTGCGGCGCCTGCAACTGGTTTGATACACCCAGGCAAGTGCGCAGTTTTTCTTCCACCACGCCAAGCTTTAAAAGCACTGAGGGGTTCGATGCCCTGCCTAACGCTTTAGGCAGCGCGACGAGCCCTTTCCCTCCAGCGGCCATCAAATCTGCCGCGCCATCCAGTGGGTTCAAGAAGCCACTGACCACCTCAACCCCCTTTTCCAGTACGCGAAACGCCTTGACGCCGAAGGGAGCCACAGCTTTTGTGGACTTGACGAGCGGTTTCAAGGTTCCAAATGCCCCACCTGCGAATGCCCCGGCGGTGTCGATGATCAGCCCGCGCATCCCTTCAACGATGTTGCCTTTGGTCAGGTCAATAACGGCCCCGACAAACGGGATCATGCTCAACAAAATACTGTCGTTGCGGCGCAACATTTCGCGCTTTTGTTCCAGCGGCAACATGCCGTGCGCGACCTTCAGCACGCTGGCACGATGATGGATAAAATTGCCCTGCATGATCCGATCGACAATTGACCGGGTGCGGGGCGACGAAAAACTGTTAGGCACCTGGTTGGATGCCTCGCCCTGCACAGGGACCGGCGTAGCGTGCAGGGTCTCGCCCAGCTTATCAATAATGACACCTGGCGAGGTCACACCGGGCCTGGGCAAGGCATTGGAGCTGTAAGCGGCAAAATCAAATGGTTCCACCGCGCCCAGCCGCACGGGAAGCTCTGACACCGCCCAAGGCCCATACGTCTTCGGCACCGTTTGAAAGGTCCCCCCGAGGGCCAAATCACGCGGCAGGTCTTCGCGCTTGACGATCAACAGCTTGTCCGGGAACACCTCGAAGTAGCTGATTACCCCGTTGTAATTACAGCGTATCAGCGTGCCCTTTCGCCCTCTGCGCTCCTCGACCTGCTCCGGTGTTACATCTATCTCAGGCACGCTATCGGTTGCCTCGCGCAAGGCAAACAGGTCCACGTCCCCCCACTCCAAGGCTTGGCGATCAGCCAACGACAGTTGGGCGATCATGCGTCTTGTGGCGATGCTCAAACCCTGCTTGAGTTTGTCCAGGTAGGCATCGACTTCACCGGGCAACTGGGCCTGCACATCCGGTAAACGGGCGATCCTGGCGTTCAACGCTTGCACGTTGGCATCAACGGCTGCCTGGTCGGATGCGCTCAGCCGCGGTATGACAAATGGAGAGGTGCGCCGGGCTGGTTGTGGCGGCTGCTCCCCGGGCGCCAGCAGCATCCACCGGTCCCTTGTAAGGTCGCCGGTCATGTACGTCTCGATCAGCGTACGCGTTCTCGGCTCGGACAGCTTCATGTTGCGGCGTTCATCCGGGTCTGCGATGTATACCCGCATGGCTTTCAACTGTTCCGCGCTCAGGCCTGGAAATACTGTCTGCAAGTTCCTGATCGCCGAGTCTTCTCGTATAGGCAGCGGCAGGTTGAACTGCTCCAACGCATAAACGAGTTGCTCGCACTCCTCATTGAAAGCCGTGATGGCCTGCAGATGGTGCTGCTGTGTGTAGCGGCCATCCACTGGCTTTTCATAAAGCCCGCGCATCAAGCCCCAATCGAGTAACACGTCGATCCCATAATTATCCAATACCGCCGCTTCGCCCGGCGTACTGGTGCTCAGCCGGCTGAGCCCCATAATTTCGGTGTAGCTCATGCGCCGCGAGCAACCAGGCCCACCTTGACGCTCGGCAAACGTGACCCCCAGGCGAAAGTCGGCCCATTCCACCGAGCCTATCCGCATCGTGGAAGGGATATCCCGGACCAGAAACTCGGGCGCGCTACTGGCCAACAACAGATGCGCGGCCAGCGGTACCGTCTTTGGATCGAGCAAGGTGTTCTGAGCCAGTTGGGTCTCGATTTCAGCGCGTACCGACGCCATCGTCCGTCCACTGTTGGCGGGCTGATAGATGTCATAACCGGCAACGTTTCCAGGGCGCCGAGGCATCTCGGGGTCGATCTGCAGCAGAGCCGCCGTGAGTTCCCACTGCTTGGCTTCGAGGGTCGATAAGTCATAAGTACCGGACGTGCCCTGAAAATACAGACTGCGAGCAGCGGCCTTGCCCCAGCTCAGGGCTGACGGTTGGTCAAGGATCCGCTCCAGTATCTTGTCGGCGTTGGCACGCACCTCCTGCGGGGTGTGCTCATCGAGTACGCCTTGAAAATCCAAGGCGCGCAATAGACTCGGTTCGCTGCGGCTGATGGCATCGTCGCGCATGAACTGAGCTACCAAACGTTTGTCATTTTCAGACAACATGCCCGGTGCCCATGGTCGTGCAAGCAATTGCGCGTAATTACCCAGCGCGGGGGCAGGCGCCACCGCAGCTTGCAACCAGCGAATGACATTGCGCACTTCCTTCGCGGTCTTGGGTACGAGGAAGCCGTGAGAAATCAGTACATCACGCACGGCTGCCTTGTCGGCACCGTCTGTGGCAAGCACCGACGTGGCGCCGATCGGCGTCTGCGCATCGGCCAGCGACACCTCTTCGTCGTCGGGTCGATTGCGAACCAGATCAGCCAGGCAACCTGCCAGGTATTGACGCTCATCCAACCGGTCGATGGTTTTTCTTGCCGCAAGGCTGCTGCCCTGCAGCCGGCCTTTTGTCTCGGCTGACCAACCGGACCATTCCTCCGCCAACAGATGTCCGCGCACCAACGCCAACTCATCGGCATTCTTTGGCGGGGTGATGTCATGCCACTGCAAGACAGCATTGCGAGAAAACCGGTCGGACTGTTCCGGCACATAAGCCACTCCATTACCCGCCCTATCCAGCGCCGTGGCAGCGGCGCGCAATCGGGCCCCGACCTGCCACCAGCCAGAATCGTCGTTCAGAGTGAACGTCTTTCGCGCTCCCACGCGACCGCTTAAGACCAGCCCTGTGATCGAATCCGGTTTTACCACCACCGTATCCAGGGCCATGCCTTTGCTCATAATCCACGCCTTGACTTCATCAGTATTGAACGCACTGCGCAAAGCGGCAAAGCCTGCGTAGAAAGTGCTGTCGGTGGGAATCTGGACGAGGGAATCCCACGCGTGGCGCGTGGCTGATGTCGCCAGCTCGTTACGCAGGCGCTGATCACCCTCGCTCGACGCCAAGGGCACAGGTTGCAGCGTCCATCGGCGGGGACTATCTACAGCAGGATTTGAGGCTGCTTCGCGCTTGCTGCGAACAACGGGATCGGGGAAGGCGTTTGCCGCCGGGCTCACAGAATGTAGCGGCGGCGTAAACGCAAGGGTGTCGCGACTAGGGCTGATACTCGACATGTCTGTTTTCCTCTGAACCAATCAAGGGCAGAGTTCTCGTCCTAAGAACCGTCGAGAAGTAACGTAGCAACCAACGCAAGCTATGCGAGTAGGTAAACTCCTAAGGCGGTGAAAACAGTCCTACAGAATACGGTACAGCAACCGCTCGATGCGCACTCGACTGACCCGGCGCAGGAACTTGCCCACCGCGGGTGGATAATCCACCAGCGTTTGCAACTGTTGGTAGCCCTCGATACGGGTTACGTGCTGGAAGATCTGAGCCAACTCGGTACGCCGCGGCGCTAGCCACTGCCCTTGTGGATCATCGATCAGCAAGCCGTTTTCCAAATCGAGACGAAACGCCCGAGGGTTGAGGTTGTTGCCAGTGAGCAAGGTGTAGCGCTCATCCACCCACATGCCCTTTACATGGTAGGTGTTATCGCCGTCGCGCCATAAGTGCAGGTTCAACTGGCCGCTGTTGATCATCGGCTGATGCCGCTTGGCAAAGCGTCGCAGACTGATCTCGTACAGGTACGGCAACGCCGCAATCACCTTGAAAGGTTCGGTGGGTGGAATGTAGAAATCGTTGGCGGTCTTGTCGCCCACCACGATGTCGATCTTCACACCGCGTGCCAGAGCGCGGTTGATCTCACGGGTCACCGGCAATGGGAGGTTGAAATACGGCGTGCAAATAGTCAGTTGCTGCTGGGCGCTGGCGATCAATTCGAGGATTACCCGGCTCAACGGGTTGTTCTTGCCGACGCCCAGCAATGGGCTGACCGACAGATGGCCGTTGGGCAACTGCCCGGCCGTAGTGTCGTAGGCCGCATGCTTGAGACGGCTGCGCAGGTCGCCGATATCGTTGCGCAGGCTGCGAGTGGTGGGCGGGTTCGGCAGGTCCAGGCGATGCACGGCCTTGGACGCCACCAGGCCGTGTTCCACCAGGTGCTGCATCGAATCGGCCAAGGGTTGGCTATGGATCAGATGGTAACGGTCGAAGCGGTATTTATCGAACTTGTGCAGGTACACATTGTTCAGGCTGGCGCCGCTGTACAGCACGCTGTCATCGATCACGAAACCCTTGAGGTGCAACACGCCGAACAGCTCGCGGGTTTGCACCGGCACGCCGTACACCGGTACTTCGGTGGCGTGGCGCTGGGTCATCGCCTGGTACCAGGCGCTGTTGCCCGGTTGCTTGCCCGCGCCGATCAACCCGCGCTGGGCGCGCAGCCAATCAACCATCACCACGATGTCCAGTTCGGGCCGTGCGGCCTTGGCGGCATGTAGCGCGTCGTAGATTTCCTGCCCCGCCTCATCCTGCTGCAAGTACAAGGCAACGATGTAGATACGCCGCGTGGCCTGGGCGATTTTCTCCAACAAGCAGCGACGGTAGGCGTCGGTGCTGGGTAGCACTTCAATGGCCTCGTTGGACAACGGGAAACCGCGCAGCTTGGGCAACAGGGAGCGTTTGAAGAACGACGGCATAGGGCTCGCAATGGGTCGAATCCGAAGAGGCCCAAAGCTTACACCATGAGGCTGCTCAGGTCTCGCAGTGGGCAATTCAAAAAACCAGTTGACCATGAAGAACGATCGTTCTACTGTGCGAAACATGAACGATATCACTCAGAATGAAACCCGCGACATCATCCTCGACGTCACCGAGAAATTGATCTATCGCCACGGCATTGCTGCCACCGGCATGGACTTACTGGTGAAAACCGCCGGTGTGTCGAGAAAGAGTATCTACCGCTACTTCGCCAACAAGGATGAGTTGGTGATTGCTGCCCTTCAACGCCGCGACGAGCGCTGGATGCAGTGGCTGCGCAGCGAAGTGGAACGCAGCGACGACAGCGGCCAGCGCCTGCTGGAGCTGTTCAGCGCGCTCAAGCGCTGGTTCGGCTCGGCGGACTTTCGCGGCTGCGCCTTTATCAACACCAGCGGTGAAACCGGCGACGCCCAGGACCCGGTGCGCCTGTTGGCCAAAGCCCATAAACGCAAACTGTTCGAGTACGCACTTGAACTGTGCCAAGCACATGGCACTCCCGACCCGGAGCAGCAGGCCGCGCAACTGCTGATCCTGATCGATGGTGCCATTACCGTCGCTCTGGTCATGGGTGATTCAACAGCTGCCGATAATGCGCAATGCATGGCGCGGACCTTACTGCAACTTTGAACTCACAGACCAGGCAACTTTCGACCCAACCTTAATTACTTTGAGGAGCCGCCCATGTCAGCCCAAGAAGAAGTCCGTCCACCCCTGCCGCCGTTTACCCGCGATTCGGCCATCGAAAAAGTCCGCCTGGCCGAAGACGGCTGGAACTCCCGCGACCCACAACGCGTGTCTCTGGCCTACACCCTGGATACGAACTGGCGTAACCGCGCCGAATTTGCCCATAACCGCGAAGAAGCCAAGCAGTTCCTGAGCCGCAAATGGGCCAAGGAGCTGGATTATCGACTGATCAAGGAGTTGTGGGCCTTCACCGATAACCGCATCGCCGTGCGCTACGCCTATGAATGGCACGATGATTCGGGTAACTGGTTTCGCTCGTACGGCAATGAGAACTGGGAGTTCGATGAGAACGGCTTGATGGCCAACCGCTTTGCCTGCATCAACGATATGCCAATCAAGGAAAGCGAACGCAAGTTCCATTGGCCGCTGGGGCGGCGCCCGGATGAGCATCCGGGCCTGTCAGAACTGGGGCTATAACCCCGATTTTGCAGACCGAATGAGATCCAATGTGGGAGCTGGCTCGCCTGCGAAAGCGGTCGTGCAGTAACAGATTCAGCGCCTGACACACCGCCTTCGCAGGCAAGCCAGCTCCCACACTTGGATCGCGGGGCATCAATTAGATCAGCGTCTGCTGTCAGCGCCCTCCCATACGTTTAGTCCTGATTCAGCCAGACCTACGGCAACGAAAACTGGGAATTCGACGAGAACGGCTTGATGGCCAACCACTTTGCCTGCATCAACGATATGCCGATCAAAGAGAGCGAGCGCAAATTCCATTGGCCGCTGGGCAGAGCCCGGATGAGCATCCGGGCCTGTCAGAACTGGGGCTATAACCCCGATTCTGCAGACCGAATGATATCCAATGTGGGAGCTGGCTTGCCTGCGAAAGCGGTGGTGCAGTAACAGATTCAGCGCCTGACACACCGCCTTCGCGGGCAAGCCAGCTCCCACACTTGGATCGCGGGGCATCAATTGGATCAACGTCTGCTAACAGCCCCCACATTTCTAGTCCTGATTCAGCCCAACCCGATACAACACGCCGTCATCCTCATCGGTCAGCACATACAGAAAGCCATCCGGCCCCTGCCGCACATCGCGAATTCGCGCTTTCAATTCGCCCAACAAGCGTTCTTCGTGGATCACCTTGTCCCCCTCGAACTGCAACCGAATCAGCTCTTGGCTGGCCAGCGCGCCGATAAACAGGTTGTGCTGCCATGCCTTGAATCGGTCGGCGTCGTAGAACGCCATGCCACTGATGCCCGGCGATTTCTCCCAGACATGATGGGGCGCCACTGTGCCCTCTGCCGTTTTGCCCTTGGCTTCGGGAATCGGCAGCAGGGAATAGTTGATGCCATGGGTTGCCAATGGCCAACCGTAGTTCTTGCCGCGCTCGATGATATTGACTTCGTCGCCGCCACGGGGCCCGTGTTCATGTTCCCAGATCGTGCCGCTCCAGGGGTTCAGGGCCAGCCCCTGGGGGTTACGCTGCCCGTAGGACCAGATCTCCGGACGCACGCCGGGTTGACCGACAAAGGGGTTGTCATCCGGCACGCGCCCATCCGGGTAGATGCGCACCACTTTACCTTGCAGCTTGTCCAGGTCCTGGGCTGTGGGGCGGTCGTTGTTCTCCCCCAGGGTCACGAACAGGTAGCCATCACGGTCGAAGGCCAGGCGAGAGCCGAAGTGGTTGCCAGTAGACAGCTTGGGCTCCTGGCGCAGTATCACCTTGAAGTCCTCCAAGCCGCTCAAGTCGGCCGCCAAACGCCCACGCCCTACGGCTGTGCCGGCCTTGCCACCCTCGCCGCCGCCTTCGGCGTACGACAGGTACACCAGGCGGTCTTGCTTGAAGTCTGGCGACAGCACCACATCCAGCAACCCACCCTGCCCTTTGGCCCATACCTGCGGCACGCCCTTCAAGGGCGCAGACAGTTTGCCGTCCGGGCTCACAAAACGCAGGTTTCCAGGCAGTTCGGTCACCAGGAAACCTTGCTGGTCCGGCAAGAACGCCAGTGCCCACGGATGGTCAAGGCCCTTGGCAACCGGCGTGGCGGTGATGCTGCCTTGCTCGCTGGGGAACTGTTGGCTATCGGCGGCATACGCCGCGCTCAACGGCAGTAACGCGCTGGCGCACAGGGCGGCTAGCAGGGTTTTACGTACAAACATAAGGCGAAATCCTTAGCGGCGATTGCCGTTGGCATCATAGGTGGGCGCTTTGGGTGCGGTGGCCGGGCGGCTGGGGGCCGCCTCCTGCTTGGGGTAGCGGTTGCCGATGCCGCCGTTTTCCAGCGTCGGCCGCGGGTTTTCCGGGACAGGCTGGATACTGCGAACCACCGGTGCATTGGGCTGTGTGCCCTGCATGCTATTGGGGTTGGCCCGGTGAATAGGGCCGTAGTCGCTACGCCCTGGCAGGTTTTGCGCCTGGGCCAATGGCGCAAGGGCCAGGCCCAGCGCCAATGCTGCAAGATGACGTACACAACGGTTCATGGCCAAACCTCTCTATGCCAAGTACTACGTGCTTTCGATAACACGCTACGCCGTGGGTTCGCGTTGTGACACTAAATAGTTTCTCATCAGGTGTAACACGATCTGTCCGAGCATCTATCCGCCGAAACTTTTGCCGTGCTCTGCGAGTCACCAGCACACAGGCTCTTCGTTGAGGAATAACACCTATGCCACGGGCAATCTGGAAAGGCGCCATCAGTTTCGGCTTGGTTCACATCCCGGTATCGCTGGTCTCGGCGACCTCTTCACAAGGCGTCGACTTCGACTGGCTGGACAAGCGCAGCATGGACCCGGTGGGCTATAAGCGCATCAACAAAACCACCGGCAAGGAAGTCACCAAGGACAATATCGTCAAGGGCGTGGCCTTTGAAAAAGGACGCTATGTGGTGCTCAGCGAAGACGAAATTCGCTCGGCCCACCCCAAGTCCACCCAGACCATCGAAATCATCGCCTTCGTCGCCAGCGACCAGATCCCCCTGCAAAACATCGACACGCCCTACTTTCTCGCCCCGGATAAACGCGGCGGCAAGGTCTATGCATTGCTGCGCGAAGCGCTGAAAAAAACCGGCAAGGTCGCCCTGGCCAATGTGGTGCTGCACACCAAGCAACACCTGGCTGCGTTGATGCCGCTGGAGTCGGCGCTGGTGCTGGTCATGCTGCGCTGGCCCGCCGAAGTGCGCAGCCTGGATGAGTTGGAATTGGGCAGCGATGTGACAAAGCCGACCCTGGCCAAAGGTGAATTGGACATGGCCAAGCGCCTGGTCGAAGACATGAGCGCCGATTGGCAGCCCGATGAGTACCGTGACAGCTTCCAGGACAAGATCAGGGCGCTGGTGGCGAAGAAGGCCAAGGCCGGCAAGATCGAAGATGTGGAAACGGCCGAAGGCGGCGAAGAGCGAAAGTCCGCGGATGTCATCGACCTGACCGAACTGCTCAAACGCAGCCTGGCTGGTAAACCTGCGGCGAAAAAGAGCGCCGCGAAAAAGTCCAATAACAAGGCCTCTTGAGCCTGCCGTTGACGGGAGAACGACATGGCAAAGCCCCTGAGCGAGTACAACCGCAAGCGCGATTTCAAGATCACCGCCGAACCCGCCGGCAGCTCACCCGCCAGCAAACGTAACGCTTCGGCCCTGAGCTTTGTGATTCAAAAGCATGATGCGCGCAACCTGCACTATGACTTTCGCCTGGAACTGGATGGCGTGCTGTTGAGCTGGGCGGTGCCCAAGGGCCCAAGCCTGGACCCGAGCCAGAAACGCCTGGCGGTGCATGTTGAAGACCACCCACTGAGCTATGGCAGTTTCGAGGGCAGTATCCCCACCGGCCAATACGGTGCGGGGGATGTAATCGTGTGGGACCGAGGCATCTGGCAACCCCACGATGACCCGCGCAAAGCCTACGCGGCGGGTAAACTCAAATTCACCCTGGTGGGTGAGAAACTCTCCGGTGACTGGGCGCTGGTACGTACCCGCCTCACGGGCAGCGGTGACAAGGAGCAGTGGCTGTTGATCAAGGAAAACGATCAGCAGGCGCGCCCGGCCTCTGAGTTCGATATTGTCGAGGCCGAGCCCGCCAGCGTGCTCAGCGATGCGGTCGTGGGCAAGCCAAAAGCCAAGGCCAAGGCCAGACCCAAGGCCGCGCCAAAAGCCAAAGCGCCCAAGCGCAACGCTGCCCTGCCTGACGAGTTTGCCCCCCAACTGGCAACCTTGGTCGACCGCGCCCCCGAAGGTGATTGGCGCTACGAAATCAAGTTCGACGGCTACCGCATCATGGCGCGCATTCGCGACGGTGAAGTGCGCCTGTTCACCCGCAACGGCCACGACTGGACCGAGCGCCTGCCGCGTCAGTGCAAAGCCTTGCAAGCCCTCAAGCTCAAAGACAGTTGGCTGGATGGCGAAGTGGTCAGCCTCAATGGCGACGGGCTGCCGGATTTCCAGGCGCTGCAAAACGCATTCGATATCGGCCGCAGCCTGGACATCGTCTATTACCTGTTCGATGCACCCTTTTTAAATGGCCGCGACCAGCGCGAAGAGCCGGTCGAAGAGCGTCGGGCTGCGCTTAAATCCGCACTGTCCGCCAGCCGAAGCAAACTGCTGCGCTTCTCCGAAGCCTTTGCCGCCAGCCAGCGCGATATTTTCGAGAGCGCCTGTGACCTGGCGCTCGAAGGCGTGATCGGCAAGCGCGCCGGCAGCCCCTACGTGTCGCGGCGCAGTGCCGACTGGATCAAGCTCAAATGCCGCCTGCGCCAGGAGTTCGTGATTGTCGGCTACACCCGACCCCAAGGTTCGCGCAGCGGCTTTGGGGCGCTGCTGTTGGCGGTCAACGATGACACCGGCCTGGTATATGCCGGGCGCGTGGGCACGGGCTTTGATCAGTCGGCGCTGAAAACTATCTATGCCAAGCTCACGCCGCTCGAGCGCAAGGACTCGCCACTGCAAAAGCCATTGACCAGTGCCCAGGCCCGCGGCGTGCATTGGGTTGAGCCGAGCCTGGTAGGCGAAGTGCAATTTGCCGAATGGACCCGTGAAGGCGTGGTGCGCCAAGCCGCGTTTGTGAGCCTGCGCACCGACAAGCCAGCCTCGCAGATCATTCATGAACAGCCGCGCGCGGCCAAGTCGGTCAAGGCACCGCAGGCATCGAAAGCCGGTAAAGCGCAGGCAACGGTGAAGAACGTGAAAATCACTCACCCCGAGCGCATTATCGACAAGCACAGCGGCACGCAAAAACAGCAATTGGCGCAGTTCTACGCCGATATCAGCGAATGGATCCTGCCCTTTCTGCGCGCACGTGCCGTGTCCCTGCTGCGCGCGCCGGAAGGGATCGAAGGTGAGCAGTTCTTCCAGAAACACTCAGAGCGCATGGCAATCCCCCACATCAAGCAATTGGACCCGGCGCTGGATCCAGGCCATGCCCGCCTGATGGAAATAGACAGCGTGGACGCACTGGTCGGTGCGGTGCAAATGGGTACGGTCGAGTTTCACACCTGGGGCGCGACCGCAGACAAGATTGAAACGCCCGACCTGTTTGTGCTCGATCTCGATCCGGACCCGGCCTTGCCCTGGAAAGCCATGCTGGAAGCGGCCCAACTGACTCTGTCGGTACTTGATGAGCTGGGCTTGCAGGCTTTCGTCAAAACCAGCGGCGGCAAGGGCCTGCACTTGATCGTGCCATTGGCCCGGCGCGATAACTGGGACACCATCAAGGCATTCGCCAAAGCCATTGCCCAATTCATGACCCGCCAACTGCCCGAACGCTTTACCGCCACCAGTGGCCCCAAGAACCGCGTAGGCAAGATATTTATCGATTACCTGCGCAACGCCCGCGGCGCCAGTACTGTGGCGGCGTATTCAGTGCGGGCCCGCCCGGGCCTGCCAGTGTCGGTGCCGGTGAGTCGAGAGGAGTTGAAAGGATTGCGCGGCGCCCAACAGTGGACAGTGGCGAACCTGCACCAGCGGTTGCAGGCTTTGAAGGACGACCCGTGGGCGGGGTATGCCAATCGGCAGAAGATCAGCAAAAAAATGTGGGACAAGTTGGGCGCGCAACCCCCTGGGTGATCCGCGCCCTGAGCCAGGTCAGATAAGAAGGAAGATCAGCGCCAGACCGGCAAAGATCGCCCACTTTTCCAGGTAGTAGCGCGTGCGGTTGCGCTTTTTGAGCTCCTTGCCACGCAGGCGAATCTTGTACAGCCGGGTGAAGGCACGGTTGAGGCCGCCGGTCTTGTCACCCTCATCGTTGGGCGAACCCGCGGCCGCCATCACATTGCGGCTGAACCAGCGGTTGAACGCAGCCGCCCAGCGGTACTTCATCGGCCGTTCGATATCACAGAACAGAATGATGCGGTTCTGTTGGGTGGTGTTTTCCGCGTAGTGAATGTAGGTCTCGTCGAACATCACCGGCTCGCCGTCGCGCCAGTAATAGCTTTCGCCGTCCACGTTGATGTAGCAGCCTGGATCGTTAGGCGTATCCAGCCCCAGGTGATAGCGGTACGAGCCCGCATACGGGTCGCGGTGACGCACCAGCTTGGAGCCCGGTGGCAGTTCGGCGAACATCGCGGCCTTGATCGAGCCGATGCTTTGCACCAACTCGGTGGTGCGTGGGCACAGCTTCATCGCCGAGGGGTGACTGTCGCCGTACCACTTGAGGTAGAAACGCTTCCAGCCGGTCTTGAAAAACGAGTTGAACCCTACGTCGTTGTATTGCTCCGAGCGTTTGATCTCACCCGTCCGCATCAGATTCTGGCCTTCTTCGCGTATCTCTTCCCAGTGCTCCTGCAATGGGCTCAGGTCTGGAAAGTCGCTGGGCGAGAGGTAGGGACGGCTGGGCTGCTTGGAGAACAGGTACAGGAAACAGTTGATCGGCGCCAGGAACGTCGAGTGATCGCTAAGTTGGCGACCCAGCTTGTGTCGCACCCGACCGCGCAGGTGTACATACGCAATGGAAGCAACGTAGAGAGCAACAATGATGAGTTTCAAGGGATTCGTCACACGTCAGGGAGAGAACAGGCTGCTCCTGCGGGCCCACAACGGCCGAGGATGGATAAGCAGCACCTGAAATCACAATTCACATACAGGTGACACGGCCGGCGGGATAACCGCCTGCGTGCGACCATTGGCAGTTATTTAGCCACACTTTGTAACCAAAGGTTAACTAAGAATTGTGAAAAGCTGTCTATTGAGTGTGCTGGGGGTAGGAGCAGGCAGGCCCTTGAGCCTGCCTGTTTGAGGGCGTTTGAAGGGTTACAGCGGCGAATCTTTACCCTCGCGGCGATCCCCTAATGCCGTATAGGGCACGGCCTGAGTGCGGTTGCGCACCAAGTAGCGGATCAGCGCAATCATCAGGCCCAGCAACAGGCCACCGACGAGGCTCAACGCGATAACCAGCGGCTTTTTCGGCTTTATCGGTGACAGAGGCTCCTGGGCTCGACGGTCAATCGTCACCAGCTTGAGGTTGCTCATATCGATATTCAAACCACGCAACCTGGCGACTTCAGCGCGAAGCGGCTCGACGTCCTGCAAGAAGATGTCTTCATTGCCCCGCTTGCGCAGCACCTCAACCTCGCGGTTGCTTTCCAGCAGTTGCAGGTCTTTGCCGATCTCGGCAATGCGCGGGTTGGTGAAATCGTCGCTGGTACGCTGCTGCAATGCAGTGCGTTCGGCTTCCAGCGCCTCGGTCCCCATGAAATACAGCGGGATCTTCTGGTTGTTCACCTCGGTCCGCATGACCTGGCTCGAACCCGTGCGTGTGGAGTCGGCCATTGAGGACGGCGTTGTTGGTGTGCGAATGCCCATGGACTTGGCAATGCTGATAGCCTCAGCCAACTCGGCGAGGCGGTTGGTGCGTTCCATCTTCATCTGCAGGCGCAGGGCGCTGAGTTCATCCTGCAGTTGGGCACGCTTGAGCCGGTCAGCTTCCAACAGCTTGGCGATTTTCGATTCTTTATCGGTATCGTAGTTGGCGCGGGCAGCGTCGATCTTGCCCTTGAGTTCGCTCAAGCGGTTATTGACGATCACCTTGAGGTCCGCGCCCACCTGCTGACGCTCGGCGGCGATGGCGTAATCCACAAAACCGTTGAGGATCGCGACACCATCGACGTCGGTCGGGTATTGCAACTCCAGACGGATATAACTGCTCAATGAATCGGATTTCTTGGGGTCGGGCAGAATCAGATTGACGGAATTGCGGTTGAACGCCTCAAAGCTCTGCTCAAGGGTTTGCCCCGGTTTCTTGAACGCTTTGAACAACTCCTCATGATCCTTGAAGAACCCCAGGCGCGCATCATAGGAATCCAACTGCGCGCCCACTTTGAGCAGCGCATCGGCAGGCGGCAACTTATACACTTCCGAACGGTTCAAGGCGTCCAGCTCGTTGATAGCCGCAGGCCGTAACACACTGCTGACCTCATAGGTCTTGGGTGCCAGGAAGGCATAACCTGCGCCTAATACCCCGGCCAGAAGCGTACACCCGACCACCAGCTTCTTTTGTCGCCAGATGGCGTGAAACAATTCGAACAAATCAATTTCGTCAGACGCTGCGGAAGGCGGGAGCGGGGAAGTTCGATTCAAAATAAGAACACCTTAAAATAATACTAAAAGGCCATCACTTTCATAAGTCTGTATGACTTCGAAAATCAGGGACAACGCCCTGAATACGGCTGATCGATGGCGATGTGACCACTCAGTCCCCTGAAATATCCCACAGACTTAGGGATTATTTCGGTTTCATTTCGGTGAGTAAGCCAAATCACACAGCCATATCAGACTGATCTGACTGCAAGCGTAGTCAATCCAACATGAAAAAGCTGTCAAATACCTGTCTTATAAAGAAAAAAATTTCGCCTTCATGTGGGACAGTGGCAGTCTCAATACAATTGAACATTTTTTTGAACAGCAATAAGGAGTTCGCATGTCACCGCTTTCAGCCTCGGACTTTCACGCACTGCAAGGCACATGGGAACAAACAGCCCTTGAAGACAGTGGCGTGCTCAACCCCGTGGATGCCCACAGCGCACCGGGAGCGATGACGACAATTGCGGGGGATCGCTTCGAAGTGACCACGGTCAGTGGCGAAATATTATTGGCGGGACGGTTCGTACTGGACGCCAGTACCACGCCCAAAAGCATCACCTGGACGGACGCCATCGGCGAAGATGCAGGCAAGCAACTCCCCGCCAGTTACCGGCTCGACGGCGATGATTTCGTGTTTATCGCAGCGGATGAGGGCATGCCCAGGCCCACTGTATTCAGCACCGGCCCTGGGCAAACCATGCGCACCTTTGTGCGGCGGTCTTGATCAAATGTGGGAGCTGGCTTGCCTGCGATAGCGGTGGGTCAGTCAACTGATCTGTCACTGATACACCGCTATCGCAGGCAAGCCAGCTCCCACATGTTGGAACGCGGGGCGTCAAAGAGAAAGGCGGTGGCTGGCAGGCCGTTAAGGGAGCAAGCTCCCTCGCCACAGGTGGACATATAAGACGTGGCTATCCGATTTGATCACGGCATTTTCACAAGGCCTTCACTTTTCGACCTATAAGGTCAGGCCTACCTACTCCAGTGAATCACTTGGCCCGCCCTCTCCTCGCGGGCTTTTTTTTGCGTGCTGAAACCCTCGCTCACCGCGAAACTTATCGCCCAGCCCACAGGTCATTATCCCAACGCGCGCTCAGCCCCTGAACGCCGCTCTTGAAGGTCGCACCGTGGCCCGTCATTCAGACCTGCGCATCGCTTTATCCCTGGACAGCCTGAACTTCTTTCTCGCCGATGTGCGCGACGGTCTCGGACCGTACCTGGCGATCTATCTGTTGGCCGTCCATCGATGGGAGCCGGCCAGCATTGGCGTGGTCATGACCCTGGCAGGCATCGCTGCCTTGCTGACCCAAGGCCCCGCGGGTGCGCTGATCGACCGCACTCGCAGCAAACGCGCGGTGGTTGCCATTGCCGCGCTATTGGTGACGGGCAGTTGCCTGATGCTGCCCTTCGTCAGTTCATTTGGCTGGGTGGCGCTGACCCAAGCTGCCAGCGCCGTTGCTGCCTCTGTCTTTGCTCCGGCAATTTCCGCCATTTCGCTGGGGATCACCGGGCCGCGTGCCTTCACCCGGCGTACCGGGCGCAACGAGACTTTCAACCATGCCGGCAATGCCGTGGCCGCGTTGCTGGCCGGCGGGCTGGCCTACCTGTTCGGGCCGGTGGTGGTGTTCTACCTGATGGCGTTTATGGCCGTCGCCAGTGTCATTGCGGTCAGTTGCGTGCCGGCCAAGGCGATTGACCATGAGGTCGCCCGTGGTTTTGATCCGGCCCATCACACCGACCACGAACAGCCCTCGGGCCTGAAAGCATTGCTGGCCAACCAACCGCTGCTACTGTTTGCCATCTGCTGCGCACTGTTTCACCTGGCCAATGCCGCGATGCTGCCGCTGGTCAGCCAGAAACTGGCGCAGATCAATCTGCAGATGGCCACCCCGCTGACGTCAGCCTGCATTGTCGCCGCACAGTTGGTGATGGTGCCGATGGCCTGGCTGGTCGGGCTCAAGGCCGATATCTGGGGGCGCAAGCCACTGTTGCTTGCAGGTTTCCTGATACTGCCGTTGCGTGGCGTGCTCTATACCTTATCCAGCGACCCCTACTGGCTGGTGGCCGTGCAGATGCTCGACGGTATCGGCGCCGGCATTTTCGGCGCCCTGTTCCCGGTGATCGTCAAGGACCTGACCCAAGGCACCGGGCGCTTCAACGTCAGCCTGGGCGCCCTCTCCACCGTATTCGGCCTGGGCGCGGCACTCAGCAACAGCCTGGCCGGTTTCGTGGTGCAGCAGGCTGGCTACAACGCGGCCTTCCTGACGTTGGCAGCGGTTGCAGCCGCTGCCTTGATGCTGTTGTGGCTGGCTATGCCTGAGACATTGGCAAAACCATCCTTCGCTCGCCATACAACTGTCGCCTGACATATGCGACAATGCGCGCCAAATTCCAACACACATCCCCAATTTTGTGTACAGCGACCGGGTTTCGCGCCTTGATGTCGCTGTTGACGCATGCCTGAAGGCACCTGCCGTCACGCTCGCAACCCATTGATAGGTAAAGTAATTGATCTCCACAGCTAACATCACCATGCAGTTCGGCGCCAAGCCGCTCTTCGAGAACGTCTCGGTCAAGTTCGGCGCCGGCAACCGCTATGGTCTGATCGGTGCCAACGGTTGCGGCAAGTCGACCTTCATGAAAATCCTCGGTGGCGACCTCGACCCGTCCGGCGGCCAGGTCATGCTGGAGCCGAATGTGCGCCTGGGTAAACTGCGCCAGGACCAGTTCGCCTACGAAGAATTCACCGTGCTCGACACCGTGATCATGGGCCACGAGGAGCTGTGGAAGGTCAAGGCCGAACGCGACCGCATCTACTCGCTGCCGGAAATGAGCGAAGAAGACGGCATGGCTGTGGCCGAGCTGGAAACCGAGTTCGCCGAGATGGACGGCTACACCGCCGAATCCCGCGCCGGCGAGCTGCTGCTGGGCCTGGGTATTCCCCTGGAACAGCATTTCGGCCCGATGAGCGAAGTCTCTCCAGGCTGGAAGCTGCGTGTATTGCTGGCACAGGCGCTGTTCTCCGACCCTGAAGTGCTGTTGCTCGACGAACCGACCAACCACCTGGACATCAACACCATCCGCTGGCTGGAAAACATCCTGACCCAGCGCTCCAGCCTGATGATCATCATCTCTCACGACCGTCACTTCCTGAACAGCGTGTGCACCCACATGGCTGACCTGGACTACGGCGAGCTGCGCCTGTTCCCGGGCAACTACGACGAATACATGACCGTGGCGACCCAGTCCCGCGAGCAGTTGCTGTCGGACAACGCCAAGAAGAAAGCGCAGATCTCCGAGCTGCAATCCTTCGTCAGCCGCTTCTCGGCCAACGCCTCGAAAGCCAAGCAGGCCACATCCCGTGCCAAGGCGATCGACAAGATCCAACTGGCTGAGGTCAAGCCTTCGAGCCGTGTGAGCCCGTTCATCCGTTTCGAGCAGAACAAAAAGCTGCATCGCCAGGCGGTCATGGTCGAAAAGATGGCCAAAGGTTTTGACGGCAAGCCGCTGTTCAAGGATTTCAGCTTCCAGGTTGAAGCCGGTGAGCGCGTGGCGATCATCGGCCCCAACGGTATCGGCAAGACTACCCTGCTGCGCACCCTGGTCAACGAACTGACCCCGGACGCCGGTAGCATCAAGTGGACCGACGCCGCCGAACTGGGCTACTACGCCCAGGACCACGCCCACGACTTCGAAGACGACGTGAGCCTGTTCGACTGGATGGGCCAGTGGACCCAAGGCGAGCAAATGATTCGTGGCACCCTAGGCCGCATGTTGTTCTCCAACGACGAAATCCAGAAGTCGGTCAAAGTGATCTCCGGTGGTGAACAAGGTCGCATGCTGTTCGGCAAGCTGATCCTGCAAAAGCCCAACGTGCTGATCATGGACGAACCGACCAACCACTTGGACATGGAATCCATCGAGGCGCTGAACCTGGCGCTGGAGAACTACCCGGGCACGCTGATCTTCGTCAGCCACGACCGCGAGTTCGTATCGTCCCTGGCCACCCGCATCATCGAGTTGAGCCCAAGCGGCGTGATCGACTTCAGCGGCACCTATGACGACTACCTGCGTAGCCAGGGTGTGGTGTTTTAAGAGCAGCACTTAGCTGCAAGCTGCAAGAAAAAGCCCTGTCCCTGTGACGGGGCTTTTTGCATCCGCACTCTGCCAGGCGTTGATCCTGTGGGCGATGCATGACCCGTATGGGAGCTGGCTTGCCTGCGAAAGCGGTGGTTCAGCTAAAGACCCAGTGACTGACACACCGCCTTCGCGGGCAAGCCCGCTCCCACAGGGGATTTGTGCCAGGCGTTGATCCTGTGGGCGATGCATGACCCGTGTGGGAGCTGGCTTGCCTGCGATAGCGGTGGTTCAGTTAAAGATTCAGTGACTGACACACCGCTATCGCGGGCAAGCCCGCTCCCACAGAGGATTTGTGCCGGGCAGTGACTCTGTGGGCGATGAATGACCCGTGTGGGAGCTGGCTTGCCTGCGATAGCGGTGGTTCAGTTAAAGATTCAGTGACTGACACACTGCCTTCGCGGGCAAGCCCGCTCACACACGGGATCTACTGCAGGCGTCCCTCGTTCCTACAGGGATGCAGGTTATGCCATGATGCATTCACCGCCCGCCAGCGATTGAGTATTCATGCCTGCCGCCCCCTCCTCCCTGTCGATCACCCGGCAAATCGTTTCCATCGTTTTCTACACCTTCATTGCCTTTATCTGCATCGGCCTGCCGATTGCGGTGATTCCAGGCTATGTGCACGAGCAACTGGGTTTCAGCGCCGTGGCGGCCGGGGTGACCATCGGTTCGCAGTACCTGGCCACGCTGCTCAGCCGCCCGATGGCAGGGCGGATGTCGGATAACGTCGGTACCAAACGCGCGATCGTGCTAGGCCTGGCCGGCATTCTGATCAGCGGTGTACTGACCTTTATCGCCACGCTGCTGGAAAGTCTGCCGAGCTTGAGCCTGGGTATTCTGATCGCCGGTCGCCTGTTACTCGGCGTGGCCCAGGGCCTGATTGGCGTGGGGACCATCAGTTGGTGCATGGGCGCGGTGGGCGCCGAGCACACCGCACGCTCGATTTCCTGGAATGGCATCGCCTCCTACGGCGCGATTGCGATTGGTGCGCCACTTGGCGTGGTGATGGTGGCTGATTACGGCTACACCAGCCTCGGTCTTGCCCTGGCGGTGTTGGCGGCGTTGGGACTGGTGCTGATCCGCAATAAACCGTCGGTGCCGGTGGTACGTGGCGAGCGGCTGCCGTTCTGGGCGGTGTTCGGGCGTATCGCACCGTTCGGCGCCAGCCTGTGCCTGGCTTCGATTGGCTACGGCACGTTGACGACTTTTATCACCCTGTATTACCTGAATCGTGGCTGGGCCGGTGCGGCGTATTGCCTGACGGTATTTGGTGTGTGCTTTATTCTCTCGCGCCTGGTGTTTATCTCAGCCATCAGCCGGTTTGGCGGGTTCACCGCCGCCATCGCCTGCATGATCATCGAAACCCTGGGCCTGACGCTGCTGTGGCTGGCACCGTCTACCAGCGTGGCCTTGATCGGCGCAGGGTTGACCGGTTTTGGTTTGTCACTGGTTTACCCGGCGCTCGGCGTGGAAGCTATCAAGCAAGTGCCGGACAGCAGCCGTGGCGCGGGGCTGAGTGCGTATGCGGTATTTTTCGACCTGGCCCTGGCGATCGCCGGGCCGTTGATGGGCGCCGTGGCGTTGAATCTTGGCTACGGCTGGATATTCTTCTGCGCCGCGTTGCTGTCGGTCAGCGCGCTCGCCCTGACCGTGCTGCTCAGGCGCCGCGCCTACTGATCAGCCGTCTGCAGGCCGGCACGCGTTGCCTCACCGAGGGTGCGACTGAAAAAGCGCCCGGCCTCGGAGACCATATCGCGGTGAATCCCTTCGCGGTCGACACCATCGGCATCGGTGCAGATGCCCGGCATTGTCGCCAGTTGATCACTGTCGCACGGGGCCATGAATACAAAGTGCCCTGCCCCGGCCAACAGCTTGAAGTCCGGCGGCTCTGGCAGTTTGCGCGCCAGGGCGGCGGCGTTTTTGTCCACTGCCACCAACTGGTCGCCATCGCCACTGTAGAGCAGCACTGGCACATGCACGTCCGCCAGGGTATGGCGGCCAAACATCAAGCTCAGCGGCGCCATCAGCATCAACGCATGGATGCGCGGGTCAGCCTGGGGTTGCAAGTCGTCGCGGTCAACCACCAACTCGCCCTTGGTGGTGCACGCGTCGCGGTCTTCAGGGCGTTCCTGACAGTAGCGGCGTAGACGTTCGAAATCCGGCTTGGCGCCCGCCAGGATCAATGCCGTTTCGCCACCGGCGGAATAACCGATGACGCCGATCTGATCGACATCAACAAAGGGCGACAGCATCGGATCGGCCAGGGTGGCGGTGATCGCCTGGGATATCTGGATCGGCCGGCCATACAGATTACTCACGGTGCCCAGGCGGCTGTGGTCCTTATAGTTGTCGCCGGGATGCAGGACCGCCACCACTACGAATCCCTTACGCACCAGTGACGTAGCCAGATCGTGCAGGGCCAGGGGCGTGCCGGTGTTGCCGTGGGACAGCATCAGCACCGGAAAACGGCCGATAGCAACCTTGGCATCTTCACTGGCCGCGACCTGATAGGCGCCCAGCGGCGTGGTGCGTTCGGTATCGGTGGAAGGGTAAAACGCGATGGCCTTCATCGGCTGCGAATCCAGCGGGTCGAGCACACTCATGCGATGAAACCCCACACTCCAATGGGGGTGCGGTGCCGGCGCGGCGTGCACTGAAACCAGGCCGCCCAACAGCGAAAGTACCAAAACAGCACAAAGACGCATCATGGGGACGTCCACCTTTGCTGCACAAGAACCGGCCTGTCGAATAAAAAGTCCAGGGTATCGAAGGGATGTGTGCATAACCTGGGCCACAACGAAAAACTCCGTACTCCGCTCGCGTTCAGGCGATCAGAATACAGAGTTTAGGCGCTCGGTTTCAGAATGAAACCGAGGACAGGGCAAACTTACATAAGCCTTACGCAGCGGTGAACAGTTGCTCGTTGATGCGCACGTTGGCGTCGCTCATGGCTTTGCTGCGCACTTCATCACCGTAGGCCAGGCCTTCAGCGCGCACGATCTCGATGTCGGTGATGCCCAGGAAGCCGAACAGCAGCTTCAAGTAGCCTTCGTGGGCAGCGCCCGAGGCTTGGTCGGCATGCAGGCCGCCGGCGGTGGAGACAATAATGACTTTTTTGTTGCCGCACAGGCCTTCAGGGCCAGCTTCGGAGTAACGGAAGGTCTGGCCGGCCACTGCGATGCGGTCGATCCAGGCTTTCAACTGGGTGGGAATGGTGAAGTTGTACATCGGCGCACCGACTACCACAGCATCGGCGGCGAGAAACTCAGCCAGCGACGATGCACTCAGTTCAGCCTCGTGCTTTTGCGCCGCATCGCGCAGTTCGGCAGCAGTGCCCAATGCGCCCAGGGTCGCGCCGGAGAAATGGTTGATGCCTTCGCTGGCGAGGTCGCGGTAGGTCACTTCCACACCTGGCTGAGCAGCTTGCCATGCCTTGACCACACCGGCGCTGAGCTGACGGGAGGCCGAGTTGTCGCCGAGGATGCTGGAATCGATGTGCAACAGTTTCATGATGGATCTCCGAGGTGGGATCGACAGTGGCGATCAGATGGTGGTGATGCTACGCATGAAACCAATGGTCGATAAGCCAGCTGAAATGCGATAGTTTGTCCCACTGACAGGACAATAGGCCCACCATGCAAGACCTCAACGACCTCTACTATTTCGCCAAAGTCGTCGAAGCCGGCGGTTTTGCTGCGGCTGGCCGGCTACTCGGCATTCCCAAATCCAGGCTTTCACGGCGCATTGCCGAACTGGAAGACCGCCTGGGTGCACGCTTGCTGCAACGCACCACCCGGCAACTGACGCTCACCGCCGTCGGCGAACGCTACCTGCGCCACTGCCAGGCCATGCTGCTTGAAGCGGAAATGGCCGACGAGGCCGTGGCCAGTATGTCCAGCGAACCACGGGGGCGCTTGCGGGTCAGTTGCCCGGTGGGCCTGGCCCAGCAGATCCTGCCGGAGCTGGTAGCCGGTTTTCTGGCCGCGCACCCGTTGGTGCAGTTGGACATGACCCTGGTGAATCGCCGCGTCGACCTGGTGGCCGAAGGCATTGATGTAGCGCTGCGCGTACGCGAACTGGGCGACGAAGACCCGTTGCTGGTCACCAAACGCCTGCGCCAGGCGCATACCGTGCTGGTGGCCAGCCCCGTTTTCATGCGTGAGCGGCGGGTCGAAACCCTGGAAGACCTCAAGCAGTTGCCAATCCTTGGCGCACTCGAGGCGGACCGAATGGTGCACCAACGCATCATCGACCCCCAGGGCAACATGCGCGAGCTAGTGATGGAGGCGCGCCTGGGCATCGAAGACTTTATCGTGCGCAAGGCCAGCGCAATGATGGGCGTGGGCTTTACGGTGCTGCCAATGATGTACTGCGAAGAAGAACTGGCTAATGGCCGCCTGGTGCAATTGCTACCGGAGTGGTCATTGCCAGGCGGCTGGCTGCAGGCGGTCTACCCGCACCGGCGCGGCGTGCTGCCGGCCATCCGGGCCTGGATCGACTATCTGGAAGAAGGCTTCAAAGGCTGTGGAGATCGGCTGTTATGAGCATGACGGAAGAACAAGTCGCACGTTTCTGCCTGAGCCTGCCAGGCGCACGGGAAGACTATAAATGGGGTGGCGTGCGGGTGTTCTCGATTGCTGGCAACAAGATGTTCGCCTTGCAGAACCTGCGCGGTGAGTCGCTGGCCTTCAAGGTCGACAAAGAACTGTTCCTGGGTCACGTCGACCGCCCGGGCATTCACCCGGCGCCTTACCTGGCGAGGGCGCAGTGGGTCATCATGAACACGCCCTACCCTTTGGGCGCAGAGGAACTGCGCGGCCTGTTGCAGCGCTCCCACCAGTTGGTGGTGAGCAAGCTGCCCAAGCGCACGCAGATTGGCTTGCGGCTAGAGGATTGACAGCAAGGTGCCGCCGAGGAACAGCTGGTCCAGCCAGAACACCTGGTGCAACAGCACAATCACCCAGAACAACACTTGGTAAGACACCTTGCGCGTCTTGTGCCGGAACACCTGCTGGGCGATCAACGCCCCCGGCCAACCGCCGGCCAGTTCCACCGCATGCAGGATGTTTTCCGGGGTGCGCCAGCCTTCGGTCTGCGCCTTGCGCTTATCGCTCCAGTACAAGAAGAACGCCACCACGCTGACCACGCCGTAGGCCATCAACGGGATCACCGTTTCGCCGCGATACCACAGCAACGCCGAGCCCAGCAGCGGCGCGGCACACAGCAGTACAAAGATCAGCGCCTTCAGGCGTGGGTGCTGGATAGTCATGGCTTGACCGCAGTCCAGTCGATCCAGCCGAACTGCCAGGTCGCCAGGATCACCAGGCCGAACGCAATCCGGTACCAGGCAAACGCCGCGTAGCTGTGGCTGGCGATGAACTTGAGCAGGGCCTTGACCGCAATCATGGCGAAGATGAACGAGGTGACAAAGCCAATGGCGAACACCGGCAGGTCCGCGGGCTGGAACAGGTCACGGTATTTATAGCCCGAGTACACCGCCGCACCGACCATGGTCGGCATCGCCAGGAAGAACGAGAACTCGGTAGCTGTCTTGCGCGACAGGCCAAACAACAGGCCGCCGATGATCGTCGCACCAGAACGCGAAGTGCCGGGGATCATCGCCAGACACTGGGCCAGGCCGACCTTGAGGGCGTCTTTCCAGGTGATGTCGTCGACAGTTTCAGCCCGCACTGCATGTTGGCGGCGCTCGGCCCACAACATGATCACGCCACCCACTACCAGGGCAGTCGCTACAGTGATCGGGTTAAACAGGTAGTGCTTGATCAGGTCGGCAAAAATCACACCCAGTACCACCGCCGGCAACACGGCGATGATCAGGTTGACCGTGAAGCGTCGGGCTTGGGGCTGGGTCGGCAGGCCGATGACCACGTCAAAGATCTTGCGCCGAAACTCCCAGACTACCGCCAGGATCGCGCCGAGCTGGATGATGATATTGAAGGCTTCGAAACGCTCGCCGCCAAAATTGATCAAGTCGGCGACGATGATCTGGTGGCCAGTACTGGAGATCGGCAAGAACTCCGTAAGCCCCTCGACGATGCCGAGAATCAATGCCTGTATGGCGGTCCAAAAATCCATGCTGTCTCCAAAGGTCATGCGCGTAGCATGCCTCTTAGTCTTTTTTAAGTTCACTGACGACGAGCGCACACAAGCGCCCGCGGTTGATTCTCAACGCCGGTCTGCAAAAATTCCGTGAAAAATCAGGCAGTACTCAGGTTTTTCGATTCCGGGCCGAAAGCCTATCAGACACGCCGGAAATCTCGAAGCAGCACCACAATTATAAAGAGCAGGGAGTGACAGGACGATGAACAGTTTGCGCAGCATGTCGATCAGCCGCCGCCTTTGGCTGATCCTGATAGTCGCCGTGTTGATGCTGCTGGCCTTGGGGCTGTTGATGCTCAACCAGATCCACGGCGACCTCTACCAGGCCAAGCGCCAGCAGACCCAGCACGTGGTACAGACCGCCAGTGGCGTACTCAGCTATTACCAGAATCTGGAAAAAACCGGCGTACTGACCCGTGACGCCGCGCAACAACAGGCCCTGAGCGCGGTGCGCGGCCTGCGTTATGACCACGATGATTACTTCTGGATCAACGACCTCACCCCCGTGATGATCATGCACGCGGCCAACCCCAAGCTCGACGGCCAGAACCTCTCGGCGATTCGCGACCCGGACGGTTTCGCCGTGTTCAACGAATTCGTGAGCCTGGCCAAGGCCAAGGGTGCCGGCGTCGTCAACTACCGCTGGCCGAAACCCGGCGCCGAAGCACCGGTAGAGAAAACCTCGTACATCCAACTGTTCGAACCCTGGGGCTGGATTATCGGCTCCGGCGTCTACGTCGACGATGTACAGGCTGAATTCAGGGGCCAGGTGTGGAAAGCCTCGGCCATTGGCCTGGGCATTGCGTTGATGATGGCCGTGCTGGTGGTGTTGATCGCTCGCAGCATCGTGCAGCCGTTGCAGGCGGCGGTGAATGCCATGGGCAATATCGCCAGCGGCGAAAGCGACCTGACCCACAGCCTCGACACCCACGGTCGTGACGAACTGACCGCACTGGCCCAGCACTTCAATAGCTTCACCGCCAAACTGCGCCAGGTTGTCGGCCAGTTGCAGGTGTGCGCGAACGCCCTGGGCCAGTCGTCCACCGAGCTGGGCCACAACGCCAGCCAGGCCCATGACCGCAGCCAGCAGCAATCGCAGCAGATGGAACTGGTGGCCACCGCCATCAATGAAGTCACCTACGGCGTGCAGGACGTAGCGAAGAATGCCGAACACGCCGCCAGCGAAATGCGCGATGCCCAGGCCCAGGCACAACAGGGCCAGGTCAACATCGACGGCAGCTTGCAGCAGATCGACCAGCTCTCCACCACCATCAGCCAGGCTGTGGAGGTGATCCGCACACTCTCCAGCGAAAGCACGCAGATCGGCGGGGTACTGGAGGTGATCCGCTCCATCGCCGACCAGACCAACCTGCTCGCCCTCAACGCCGCCATCGAAGCCGCCCGCGCCGGGGAGCAAGGCCGTGGGTTTGCGGTGGTCGCCGATGAGGTGCGACTGCTGGCCCAGCGCACGCAGAAATCCACCGCCGAGATCCAGGTAATGATCGAGCGCCTGCAAGGTCACTCGGAAGCGGCGGTCAAGGTCATCAGCGACAGCCACAGCGCCTCGCAACTGACCATCGAGCAAGCCGGCCAAGCCGGTGCAAGCCTCACCGCCATCGGCCAGGCACTGCACAACCTCAACGGCCTGAACGCCTCGATTGCCAGCGCCACCCTGCAGCAGGCCCATGTGGTGGAAGACATCAACCAGAACGTCACCCAAGCGGCCGGGCTGTCCCACAGCACAGCGCTGGCGGCGGAGCAATCGAGCGTGGCGAGTGCGCAGTTGCGTGGTTTGAGTGAGCAGCTTGATGGGTTGCTGCGCCAATTCCGAATCTAGCGCTGATTAGCCTTTTGTAGGAGCGAACTTGCTCGCGAAAAACCCATAGGCACCGCGGTTATTCAGACAATACGCGGTAACGTTGACGATCTTCGCGAGCAAGCTCGCTCCTACAGAGGGCAATGACGCATTGCTGTGTTTGAGGATCGGTGAGCTCTGGGTACAATCACCGCCCTCTCCCACTCTCCCAAGGATCCGCCATGTCCGGGCTTGAACTGTTCGCCGCCGCCCTGGGGGTGATCGCTGTCTGGCTGACGGTCAAACAAAACCCCTGGTGCTGGCCCATCGGCCTGGTGATGGTGTTGCTCTACACCTGGGTGTTTTTCGAGGTCAAGCTCTACTCGGACATGCTGCTGCAAGTGGTCTACGCGGCGCTGCAAGTTTACGGTTGGTGGCAGTGGACCCGCGCTGGCGAGGTCAAGCAAGGCCGCCAGGTCACCAGCCTGAAAGCGCCGGCAATCATGGCCAGCCTGGCTGTGGGCGCCGTCGGCAGTCTGCTGCTGGGCGCCGCCATGGCCCACTGGACTGACGCCGCCCAGCCCTGGCTCGACGCCGCCCTCACCGGCTTCAGCCTGGTGGCGCAGATGTGGATGGCGCAAAAACGCGTGCAGTGCTGGCCGTTGTGGATTGTGGTGGATGTGATCTTCGTCGGCCTGTTCCTCTACAAAGGCCTCTATCTCACGGCTGCACTCTATGCATTGTTTACCGTGATTGCCGTGCAAGGCTGGCGCGAGTGGCGCGCCGACCCGGCGTTACGCGCATGAAAGTGGTGGTATTGGCGGGCCCCGAATCCAGCGGCAAGAGCTGGCTGGCGGCGCAGTTGCACACGCGCTTCGGTGGGTTGATGGTGGGGGAATATGTGCGGTACTTCATCGATCAGCATCAGCGCGACACCACCCTGGCGGATATCCCGGCCATTGCCCAGGGCCAGTTGGCCTGGGAGGACGCCGCCCGCGCCAAACGCCCCACCTTGCTGATCCTCGACACCCACCTGCTGACCAACAAGCTCTGGAGCCAGACCCTGTTCGGCGACTATCCCGGCTGGCTTGATGACGAGCTACTGGCGCGGCATTACGACCTGCACTTGCTGCTCTCACCCGAGGATGTGGAATGGAGTGCCGACGGCCAGCGCTGCCAGCCGGAACTGGCGGATCGCCGGGCGTTTTTTCAGGCCAGCCTGGAGTGGATGCAGGAGCATCGACAGCCGCTGGTGGTGATTGGCGGGGATTGGGAACAAAGGCGCCAGGCGGCATTTGCCGCGGTCACCCAGCTGCTCAAGCCCTGACACTCTTCCCTGTGGGAGCGGGCTTGCTCGCGAATGCTCTGTATCAGCTAGCACATGCATAGACTGACCCACCGCTTTCGCGGGCAAGCCCGCTCCCACATTTCTTACCGTACCAGGTTTTAGTAGCCCAACGACAACCCCGTATTGCGTCGCGGGTCATTGGCCCCATAGAAGCGGTTGTTACCCACCGGCTTGCCATCCAGAGCAGGCGCACCGACCAGGATCGCCGCCAAATGGTTGGCATCTTGCGGACCGGCAAACTTATGGCCCCAGCTCTCGAGAATCTTCTGGGTATCCGGGCTCACGGCAAACGTCTCAAGGTTAGTGGTCTCAGGCATCCACTGCTGGTGGAAGCGCGGCGCGTCCACGGCTTCCTGGATATTCATCTTGTAGTCGATGACATTCAGGATGGTCAGCAAGGTGGCAGTGATGATGCGACTGCCGCCCGGTGTACCGACGACCATCACCGCCTTGCCGTCCTTGGTGACGATGGTCGGGCTCATCGACGACAGCGGCGCCTTGCCCGGTGCGATAGCGTTGGCTTCGCCCTGCACCAGCCCGTACATGTTCGGCACGCCGACCTTGACGGTGAAGTCGTCCATTTCATCGTTGAGAATCACCCCGGTCTTGCTCGCCATCACCCCGGCACCAAACCAGTCGTTGAGGGTATAGGTCACCGAGACCGCGTTGCCCCATTTGTCGACGATGGAATAGTGGGTGGTGTTATTGCCTTCATGGGGCGATACACCCGGTTTGATTGCCTGGGAATCACCGGCCTTTTGCGGTTCGATCGCCGCACGTAGCTTGGCCGCGTAGTTCTTGTCCAGCAGATGCTCGATGGGGTTCTTCACGAAGTCCGGGTCACCGAGATAGCTGTTGCGGTCCACGTAGGCGTGGCGCATCGCTTCGATCTGGTAGTGCAGGCCCTGGGCCGAGTGATAGCCCAGGTCGGCCATCGGGTAGCCTTCGAGGATGTTCATGATCTGGCAGATCACCACACCGCCGGAGCTGGGTGGCGGCGCCGAGACCACATGGTAGCCACGGTAGTCGCACTCGATGGGGGCCAGTTCGCGAGTTTTGTAGGCGTCGAGGTCGGCCTGGGTGATGATGCCTTTGCCGGCCTGGCTGGAATCCACTACCGCCTTGGCGACCCAGCCTTTATAGAAACCGTCGGTGCCCTTGGCCGAGATTTCTTTGAGGGTTTTGGCCAGGTCCTTCTGCACCAGCTTCTGGCCTACCTGCATCGGCTCGCCGTTATGCAGGAAGATGCCACGCATATCCTGGTCTTTTTCGAACTCACCGGTGGCGGTGTGCAGCAGGTCGATATCGCCCTGCTCCAGCTCAAAGCCGTTTTCCGCCAGCTTGATCGCCGGGGCAATCACTTGGGCGCGCTTGAGGGTGCCGTATTTGCTCAGGGCCAGCTCCATGCCGGACACCGTGCCCGGTACGCCGACCGCCAAATGGCCTTTGGCGCTGAGGCCCTCGACCACATTGCCGGCCTTGTCGAGGTACATATCGGCCGTCGCCGCCAACGGGGCTTTTTCGCGGAAGTCGAGGAAGGTCTTGCGCCCGTCCGCCAGTTGCACCGTCATGAAACCGCCACCGCCCAGGTTGCCCGCCGCCGGGTACACCACCGCCAGTGCGTAACCCACTGCCACCGCCGCATCGACCGCGTTGCCGCCGGCCTTGAGCACATCGACACCCACATGGGTTGCCAGGTGCTGAGCCGTGACCACCATGCCATTTTCACCCGCAACCGGGGCTTGGGAAGCTGCATGCACCCCGTTGATCGTTAATACCAGCGCGGTAGCAATCAAGGTATGACTCAAGGGTTGGTATTTCATCCATGGCTACTCTGATTATTGAGATGCACCAAAATAGCCCCTCGCTGATTCAATCCCCAGCGCAATGGCGTTTTTATTACAGAACTTGTCGGTCATGGAACGCACACCGCTGTGCAAGGCGGCAATCAGCTCTGGCCTATAAAATTAATGGCGCTAGAATCGGCGCCATTCTTTCGCCGCCGCCCTGATACGAGCCTGTCCATGAGCTTTGATTTCGACACGATCCACCCACGCTTCGATACCGGCAGTACTAAGTGGAGCCGTTACCCGCAAGACGTTCTGCCGATGTGGGTCGCCGATATGGACATCGCCGCGCCGCCCGCCATTTTGCGCGCCCTGCACGCGCGCCTGGACCAGCAGATTCTAGGCTACAGCGTGGCCGGCCCGGACGTGCGCGACGCTATCGTCGCTGACCTGTGGGCCAAGTACGCCTGGCGCGTGCAGCCCGAAGAACTGTTGTTCCTGCCCGGCGTCGAGCCTGGCTTCAATATGGCCCTGCACGCATTCGTCCAGCCCGGCCAGGCGGTGGTGCTGCAAACCCCCAACTATCGGCCGATTCGCCTGGCGCCGGGCAACTGGAACCTGCCACGCATCGAAATGCCGTTCGAGTTGATCAACGGCGAATACGTCACGCCTATGCCTGCGATGCGCCAGGCATTGAGCGGTGCCGGTGCGTTGCTACTGAGTAATCCGCACAACCCCATCGGCAAGGTATTTCCCCGGGAGGAACTGACGGCGGTAGCCAATGCCTGCCTGGAAGCTGGCGCGCTGATCATCAGCGACGAGATCCACGCAGAGCTGTGCTTCGACGGCCGTCGCCACATCCCCACCGCCAGCCTCTGCCCCGAGATTGCCCAGCGCACCATCACCCTGATGTCGGCGAGCAAGGCCTATAACGTGGCCGGCTTGAAGACCTGCTTTGCGGTGGTCCAGAACGCCGAAGTGCGCGAGCGTTTCAATAACGCGCGCTGCGGCATGGTCGACAGCGTCAGCCCCCTGGGGCTGGAGGCCACACGTGCCGCCTACAGCGAATGCGCCGACTGGCTCAGCGCGCTGGTGCCGTACCTGCAGGCCAACCGCGACTACTTGCTCGATGCAGTAAAGACCCGCCTGCCTGGCGTAGTGATGCTCGCGCCTCAAGGCACCTTCCTGGCGTGGCTCGATTGCAGCGCTCTTGGCCTGGATGACCCGCAGCAGTTTTTCCTTGAGCAGGCCAAGGTCGGCCTGAGCGCGGGGATCGAATTCGGTGATGACAGCCAAGAGTTCGTGCGCCTGAACTTCGGTTGCCCACGGGCGATGCTGGAGGAAGGTATACAGCGCATGGAACGTGCCTTGCGCCAGCGCTAACCTCCCGGTGGAGCATTCGTGGGAGGGCAGGCAATCCCCTCCCACATTATTCATTCACAACTTGGCGATGGACACTTCAGTCGATTTCACGAAGGCAATCACTTCACTGCCCACCTTCAATTCCAGATCACGCACCGAACGTGTGGTAATCACCGACGTCACAATGCCAGACGCGGTTTGCACGTCGATTTCCGACACCACTTCCCCCAGTAGAATCTCCTTGATCACGCCTTTGAACTGGTTGCGCACGTTGATCGCTTTGATGGTCATGTCGGCTTTCCTTTTGGCTGTTGGGTCAATCCGCACGAATGCGCAGGCCCTCAAAATGCGCTGCCGGATAAAATATTAAAAGGAATAAATACCTATTTATTTATTCGATAACGCTATATGAAAAACTATACGTCATGCCCAGCCCACCGCGCAATTTATGTGTGGCAGCGACCTATGACCGCACATCTTGTGCGTTGACCAGTTTTGTTACACCCCATATAGTGTGCCCATAAACACATCAGACCACTACATAGTGTGCAACGCCGGTATTTACCGACCACACTACGCGCAGTATTTCAATGCCTTGTAGCCTGCAAAAACATTTATTTTTCGAGTACCAGGAAGGAGTATTTCCATGCTGAGTTGGGATGAAGTCGACAACGAAGACACCGGTGCAGCGGTGATCAAAGGCGCCAACGCCGGCCACGCCAGCGAAGCCAACATGGACCGCCTCGACGGTGCCGGCGCCGCTGCCGCCGTGGAAGCCCGCGCCGTCACCGCCAACGACTCCGCCGCCATCGTGCGCGCCAAGGCCGCCCTGGACAAACTCGACGTCGCCGAAGGCCTCGCCGAGCTGGAAGGCGCCTCCGCCCGCGTCGCCGTTGACGAAAAGCGCATGATCAACT